>DOSG01000002.1:10210-166592 GCA_003514055.1 Candidatus Yanofskybacteria bacterium
TTTGATCTTTAGGTGCGGACTCCGACATGATGTCGGGTCGTATTTTCTCTACCATTGAGATGATGTGGTTATCTGGCCTTGTTCAGGGTCTTGATGCAATCGGTGCACATTCTGAATCTTTTGCCGTCAATCGTGGCCCATTGTAAATTTGGATAGCGAGGAGACTTACTGGTGGGGTTGTAGTTACCTCTTAATAGGACACGCTTCGTGACCATTACCTTGCCTTTCCCGCATTTTGGACATTTTTTAGCCATTTTTGATTTGCCGAATCATGAACTGGGTGCGAACTGTTTCTGGAGTTCTAGCCTCGTTTTCATGTCTTAGATTAAATTAAGCAGTTTACATCGTACAATAAAACTGGTAATTTTTCAATACCATGAATGATTTATTGATTTTGGCTGTTAAAATAGTGATTGTGCTATATTCTGTCGTAATACACGAACTCAGCCATGGCCTAATGGCCAACTCTTTAGGCGATCCCACGGCCAAGCGAATGGGGCGATTAACTCTTAACCCAATAAGGCATTTAGATATTTTTGGATCGATTATTCTTCCGCTACTGTTATATATAGTGCCTCCGCATTTAGTTTTTGGATATGCTAAGCCGGTTCCTTATAATCCGTTATTGCTAAGAGACAAGAAACTTGGACCAGCTAAGGTCGCTTTCGCTGGCCCAATTTCCAATATAGTTTTGGCCTTATTGTTTGGACTTGTTATGAGGTTTATGCCTTTCTTGATTTATTCCTCGGTCATTCAGGAATTGTTTGTATTCATAATATGGATTAATCTAGCCCTGGCCATCTTTAATTTAATGCCGATCCCTCCGCTGGATGGGCATTGGCTGCTGATGGCCTTCCTGCCAGACAGATTCAATGCCTTTAAACTTTTTCTATATAGATATAACATTATCTTATTTGTGGCGTTCATCATGTTCGTTCTGCCATGGCTATCGTATCTAATATCTTTTCTATTTCGAGTTATCACAGGAATCTAGTTTTGGGTAGATTTGACATGAGAGGATTAATTCTGATAGAATTGGTTAGACCTTTACCGGTCATTTTTAAAGCTTTATAATTTTTTAACTATGCCTACATTTAGGCAACTACTCAAAAAACCCAGAAAAAGCGTTAAGGCCAAGACCAAGGCCCCAGCTTTTATTTATGGCATGAACTCTGTTTTGAACAAGCCAGTTTACTACCCAGCTCCATTCAAAAGAGGGGTTTGCACAGTTGTTAAGACAACTACGCCTAAGAAACCGAACTCGGCTCTCAGAAAAATCGCTAGAGTTAGACTAACAAATGGCATGGAAGTAACCGCGTATATCCCAGGAGTAGGACACAATCTTCAAGAGCACTCGGTTGTTATGCTAAGAGGCGGAAGAGTAAAAGATTTGCCAGGAGTCAGATATCACATCGTTAGGGGCGTCTTGGATGCCGCTGGCGTTGAGGGTAGAAAGCAGGAGAGATCTAAGTATGGAGTTAAAAAGGCAAAATAATCTACATTTTAAATGCGCAGACCAATAAAAAAGAAATTAGAGATAGAGCCAGATATAAAATATTCGAGCGTGCTCGTAGCTTCTTTGATTAATAGAATGATGAGGGACGGCAAAAAGTCTACGGCTTCCAAAATCGTATACGATGCTCTAACTATTATAGAGAAGAAAGTCGGCAAGCCGGCTCTCGAGGTTTTGGATCAAGCTCTTCAAAACGCTGGACCGACTATGGAGCTTAAATCAAGAAGAGTTGGCGGAGCTAATTATCAAGTACCTATCGAAGTTAAACCAGAGAGAAGAATAGCCCTAGCTATGCGCTGGGTTGTCGATGCGGCTAGGTCTGGCAAGGGTAAGCCAGCCAGAGAGAAACTATCCGAAGAGCTGGTAAATGCTTATAATAATGCTGGGGGCGCAGTTAAAAAGAAGAACGATACTCATCGCATGGCTGATGCTAACAAGGCCTTTGCACATTTCGCTTGGTAAAAAAATAAAAGATTCGCCGCGCTTGCGTGGGGAATCTTTTATTAAACTTAAAAAACAAGAAAACAAATGCGCGACTACCCTATAGAAAAAACAAGGAATATCGGAATTATTGCTCACATTGATGCTGGAAAGACAACTGTCTCCGAGCGTGTCTTATTCTATACGGGGATATCTCATAAAATTGGTGAAGTGCACGAGGGCGAGGCAACTATGGATTGGATGGAGCAAGAAAGAGAAAGAGGTATAACCATAACTGCCGCCGCGACTACTTGTTTCTGGACTCCAGTTGAGCTAATTGGCAATCCAGAGCAAAAGATCAAGATAAATCTAATTGATACTCCTGGGCATATCGACTTCACCGTTGAGGTAAAGAGGTCTCTCAGGGTTTTAGATGGAGCCGTGGTTATATTCGATGGCGTCGCCGGAGTTGAGCCTCAGTCGGAAACAAATTGGCGTTACGCAGATGACTATAACGTACCAAGGCTTTGTTTTATAAATAAACTCGATAGATTGGGCGCTTCTTACGAGAGGTCCTATCAATCCATATTGGGCAGATTATCGCCGAAAGCGATCAAAATCCAGATTCCTAATGGCGTCGAGGATGAGTTTACGATGGTCGTTGATTTAATAAAAATGAAAGCTTATCGCTTCGAGGGTTCTCTTGGCGAAAAAGTTATTGAAGAAGAGATTCCCGCCGAGATGTTAGAGGAGGCGAAGAAGGAAAGAGCGTTTATGATTGAGAAGATCGTTGAGACTGACGATCAGGCAATGTCTGATTATCTTGATGGGAAAGAATTTGACGTGGATACCCTCAGAAGAATATTGAGAAAGGCTACTATCGCTGGCGTGGTCTATCCGGTTTTATGCGGATCTGCCCTCAAGAACAAAGGGACTCAGTTAATGCTCGATGCTGTAGCATGGTATCTGCCGTCACCTATGGAACGACCGCCGGTTAAAGCCGTTAAGCAGGGGACTGGCGAGGAAATGATCATTGATCCAAAAGACGATAAGCCATTTACGGCTTTGGCATTTAAAGTTGCTACCGATCCTTACGTGGGTCAACTTACTTTCTTCCGTGTGTATTCTGGAGTATTAACTTCTGGTTCATATGTTCTGAATACTACATCTGGAGTTCAGGAGAGAATAGGCAGATTGCTTCAAATTCATGCTAATCAGAGGGAAGACATAAAAGAAATATATGCTGGAGGTATCGCCGCTACTGTAGGTATGAAAGCCACCAGAACCGGTGACACTCTTTGCGATCCAGAAAATCCAGTAGTACTCGAGAAGATAGTCTTTCCTGAGCCAGTCATATCTTTACGTATAGAACCTAAAACAAAAGCTGACCAAGAAAAGATGGGTATCGCTTTGAAGAAATTGTCAGACGAAGATCCAACTTTCAGAATCAAGGGCGACGAGGAGACCGGAGAAACGATTATTTCTGGTATGGGCGAACTTCATTTGGAAATTATAGTAGATAGAATGAAAAGAGAGTTTGGCGTAGGCGCGAATGTCGGCCGACCTCAGGTAGCTTATAAAGAAACTATTTCTGACAAGGCTCAAGCCGAAGGTAAATATATTCGTCAATCTGGAGGTCGTGGTCAATATGGCCATGTTTGGCTAAGAGTTGAGCCTCAGGAAAGGGGCAAGGGGTTTGAGTTCGTAGATGCCATCAAGGGCGGATCAGTCCCTCAGGAATTTATAACGCCAACCGAAAAGGGAGTCAAAGAAGCTCTGGAGAAGGGTGTGCTTGGTGGGTTCCAGATGGTGGATATGAAAGTCACGCTGTACGATGGTTCCTATCATGAAGTTGACTCTTCCGAAATGGCTTTCAAAATTGCTGGATCCATGGCTTTGCAGGAAGCGTCTAAGAGAGCTAAGCCCGTGATATTAGAGCCAATTATGAAAGTTGAGATTATTACCCCAGAGGAGTCTCTTGGAGAAACTACCGGAGACTTATCTTCAAGGCGCGGCCAAATATTGGGAATAGCCGATAGGAGCCCTTTGAATTTAAAAGTTATTGACTCCAGGGTTCCACTCTCTGAAATGTTTGGTTATGCCACGTCTTTAAGATCGTTGACTCAGGGCAGGGGAACATTTAATATGGAGTTCGAAAGCTATGAAGTTGTTCCCAATAATATAGCTGCCCAGATTATTGATGGTAAGAAATAATTTTAACCGTAGAGCATATGAAGATTGATGAATTAAAGAAATTGATGAATAAATCCACGGCTGTTCTAGTCATGGAGAATGGAGATCCGTCTTACGTCGTCTTGAATTATGATACCTATAAGGATTTAGTATTAACCAAGGAAGATGAAAAAAGCGTTAAGATAAATCAGAATTTGCCTCCGCAGGAATCGTTAAAAGAGCCGGTTTTTAGAGGCGTAGACGAGATAATTGCTGCATCTAAGATGACTTTCGGGGAGAATGAGCTGGAAATACTTGAGAGAATTAACAAAGATATCCAGGTTCTAAGAGAGGAAATACAGAAAGAAGAGAAATTGTTAACTATTGACTAATATTTTTATCTCGGTTAAAATAAACATTGCTAATTTATTAATCTAATCATCTGCTTCTGGACTATGACTTCTAGGCTTCCCAATTCAGCCTATAAGCTATAAGCCAAGAGCCAAAACAAGAATGGCAGGGAAATTCGAAAGATCAAAGCCACACTTAAATGTTGGCACAATCGGTCACGTTGACCACGGCAAGACGACATTAACGGCGTCTATTTTGCATGCTCTAAACCTCATGAAAGATGAGGGATATAGCGCTCGAGTCGAGGACGTAAGTCAGATCGACAACTCACCAGAAGAGAGAGCCAGGGGTATTACGATCGCTACTCACCACTCTGAATACGAGACTCCAAAAAGACATTATGCTCACGTTGATTGCCCAGGGCACGCCGATTACATTAAGAACATGATCACTGGTGCCGCTCAGATGGATGGTGCAATTTTAGTTGTGGCCGCTACTGATGGACCAATGCCTCAGACTAGAGAACACATTCTTTTGGCCTACCAGGTTGGCGTTCCTTCCGTAGTAGTCTTCATGAACAAGTGTGATCAAGTTGATGATCCGGAAATGTTAGATTTAGTCGAAGCTGAGATAAGAGAACTGTTAAATAAATATCAGTTCCCTGGCGATACTACCCCGATCATAAGAGGTTCAGCTCTAAAAGCATTAGAGGCGAAATCGAAGGACGATGCGACTATCAAGCCGATAATCGAATTGGTAAATGCCCTCGATTCCTTTATCCCTGAGCCAAAAAGAGATGTTGAGAAGCCATTCCTTATGCCAATCGAAGACATCTTTTCTATCGAAGGCCGAGGAACAGTTGTCACTGGTAGAATTGAAAGAGGAGTCCTTAATCTTAACGATGAAGTGGAGATAGTGGGTATTAAGCCAACCGCCAAGACAGTTGTAACGGGTATTGAGATGTTCAACAAGCAGCTAGATCGAGGTGAGGCTGGTGATAATGCCGGAATTCTATTAAGAGGAACTAAGAAAGAAGATGTCGAAAGAGGACAGATCTTGGCCAAACCTGGATCAATCACTCCGCATATTGAATTTGAAGCTCAGGTTTACATCTTAACCAAGGAAGAGGGAGGTAGACATACCCCATTTTTCAAGGGTTACAAGCCTCAGTTTTACTTTAGAACAACTGATGTTACCGGAGAGGTATTCTTGCCAGAGGGAAGCGAAATGATTATGCCTGGCGATACCGCCAATGTAAAAGTTAAACTTATTGCTCCGATTGCCATGGAAGAAAAACTCAAGTTTGCCATTAGAGAAGGCGGTAAAACTGTGGGTGCCGGATCAGTAACTAAGATTATAGCCTAAAGCAATTCCGTCCTCTGCGCTCTGGCCCTTCTGGGGCTAGGCGCAGAGGACGGATCGCTCTTTATAAAGACACACACATCACAATGGCAAAGAAAACAGAAACAAGTCAGAGAATAAGGATCAAGTTGAAGGCTTACGATAATAAGATTATCGACAAGTCGGCTCAACAAATAATCGAAACCATCGAAAGATATGGTGGTAAGCCCATTGGTCCCGTGCCATTGCCAACAGAGATTCACAAATACACCGTGAATCGCTCGACCTTCATTGATAAGAATTCCAGAGAGCAATTCGAGATGAGAATTCACAAGAGGATTATTGACATCAATACTCCGACTCCAAAAATTATCGACGCGCTGATGAATCTAAACCTGCCGTCTGGAGTCGACATCGAAGTCAAGATGTAAGCGTGACTAGCTAATACTTATTACTTTACTTTCGGCGTATGATGAGGTATCATATTCCGGAGACTAAGGTCATAATAAAAATCGGTAGAATTTATCCGGCCAACCCTGAGATTACCGAAGGGTCCGGTTTTCTAAAAATGCACCGATTCCAGTTATAATCTTAATTATTCCGCGGGCAAAAAGATAAGTATCATATTTTCTTTTTGTTAGACAACATTCGCAAGAATAGGGTCTGTTTCCGCCGGAAGACGGATTTTTATTTTATTAGCCTAGATCATGAAATTCATAATTGGAAAAAAACTAGGTATGTCCCAATTTTTTAGAGAAGATGGGGCAGTAGTACCCATGACTGTCGTGGAGGTCACGCCGAATGTTGTGGTACAGGTAAAGACCGTCGAGAATGATGGCTACGAAGCTGTACAGCTTGGCTTCGGATCAAAAAAGAACAATACCAAGGCTTTGAAGAAGCACTTTAAAGATTTGGGGTCTTTTGCTTTGTTGAAGGAATTTAAGGGCTCAAAATTTGCTGATAAAGATTTAGCCGTCGGTGATAAAATAGACGCGTCATTATTCGAGATTGGTGACAAGGTTAAGGTTACCGGATTAGCCAAGGGCAAAGGTTTCGCCGGTGCCGTTAAGAGACACGGTTTCCACGGTATGCCCGCTAGTCATGGCCACAGATCAGTTCAGAGACACGTCGGTTCTATCGGGCAGAGATTTCCTCAGCACACGCTTAAAGGTTTAAGGATGGCCGGAAGAATGGGTGGCGGCAAATCAACTGCCAGAGGTCTTCAGATTGTTCATATCGATCAAGAGAATAATCTTATTTGTATAAAAGGCGCGTTACCGGGCAATATCGGTGGCGTGTTAGAAATAATTTCGAGTAAATAAAATGGAAGCAGTATTATATAACCAAAAAGGAGATAACATCGGTACGGTAGACCTTCCAAAGGAGTTTTTTGGTGTAGCCATGAGCGAGGATCTATTGCATCAAGTTGTTGTTTCCCAGATGGCTAACCAGAGACAAGTTATTGCTCATGCCAAGGGCCGAGACGAGGTCAGAGGTGGAGGCAAAAAACCATGGAAGCAGAAAGGCACTGGTCGTGCCAGGCATGGATCAATTAGATCTCCAATTTGGAAGGGCGGCGGCGCTACTCATGGCCCAAGAAAAGAGAAGGACTACTCAAAGAAGATCAACGCAAAGATGGCCCAGAAAGCTTTTAGAGTTGCCCTATCGGCCAAGTTGAGGGATGGTCAGATATTCATAGTTGACGAGCTTAAGCTGGAAGTACCAAAGACCAGAGAAGTTACGGCGATATTGAAGAATATGTCGAAAAATTTCGAGAATGCTAGGCTTGGGAGCACGTTGATGGTATCAGGAACCAACAGGAGAGACTTAGTTATTGCTTCTGGGAATTTGAAGAATGTTGACACGATAGAGTCTAGGAATTTAAATGCCCTGAAAGTTCTTACTTTTAAGAACATAATTATGACCAAGGATTCTATTGAAAAAATGGTCAAGTCCACCGTTAAATAAATATGAAGTTAAATATTTTTAAAAACGACGAAGATAAGAGCAAGAAGAATTCAAAAAAAGTTGAGGCCACTTTAGATTCGCAGGAAGGTTCGAAAGAGGCAATTAAAGAGGATGCGGTCTCTAGCTCGATTAAATTAAATTATCTACCTGGAGCCTATAGAGTATTGAAGAGTTTCTATATAAGTGAAAAGGCTACTAACCTTGTGACGATGAACCAGTATGTGTTCGTAGTCGGAGACAAGACTAATAAGGTAGAAGTCAAAAAGAATATTGAGAAATTATTTGATGTTAAAGTTAAAGACGTAAGGATAATAAATATGCCTAGTAAGATTAGGAATGTCGGCAGACATTCTGGCATTAAATCTGGGTTCAAAAAGGCCATTGTAGTTTTGAAAGATGGCTACTCAATAGACCAAGCCAAAGCATAAAAACATGAAAAGTTATAATCCTACAACACCATCAAGAAGACATGCCACGGGATATAGTTTTGACAATCTAACCAAGGTTGCTCCTTTGAAGTCTTTAAAGGGTGGGATTGTGAAATCTACCGGCAGGAATAACCAGGGTATTATAACCAGCTATCATCGCGGCGGCGGCGTTAAGAGACTTTATAGATTCGTTGATTTTAAACAAAAAAAGTTTGATATACCTGGCAAGATTTTTTCAATAGAATATGATCCGAATAGAACAGCTAGGATCGCCAGAGTTCATTTTGCCGATGGCGAAAAGATGTATATCCTTGCTCCGGAGGGAATGAAGGCCGGTGATCCGATTATATTTTCGGAAAAGGCACCATTGAAGTTGGGCAATAGAATGAAATTGAAAAATATTCCTCAGGGAATGATGGTCTATAATGTTGAATTATTCCCTGGTCAGGGCGGGAAGATCGTCAGATCTGCTGGAGGCGGAGCTACGGTTTTAGCCAGCGATGCGGGGCATGTCCACTTAGTGATGCCTTCATCTGAGGTTAGGATGGTTTCTGAAGAATGTTATGCTTCTGTCGGTCAGGTCTCGAACCAAGAGCATAGCTCAATAGTCCTCGGTAAGGCCGGCCGATCAAGGTGGCTGAACAAGAGACCCAAGGTTAGAGGAACAGCCATGAATCCGGTTGACCATCCGTATGGCGGAGGAGAGGGGAGACAGGGTAGAGGAACAAGACGACCTAAGACCAGACAAGGTAAGATTACTGGAGGCAGGAAGACTAGGAATAAGAAGAAAAAGTCGGGCAAGTTCATAGTTAGAAGAAGGCACAAATAATTATCATTAATCTAGAATCATGTCGCGATCACTAAAAAAAGGACCATACGTTGACCAAAAATTGCTGAAGAAAATCAGTAATTTAAAAGCGGGCGACAAGACCGTTGTTAAGACGTGGGCTAGAGCTTGTACGATCGTTCCTGAGATGATAGGCTACACCTTCGGCGTACATAATGGACGAATTCATATCCCTGTTTTGATTACAGAAGACATGGTTGGCCACAAGCTTGGTGAGTTTTCTTTGACTAAGAAGTTCTCAAGACATGGTGGCAAGATGCAGAGAGAAATAGAAGCCGCAGCAAAGCAGAAAGAGTTAGATGCAGCCAAGGCCGCAAAAGCGGCTCCGACTGCAGAAGCAGTGAAAAAATAATAAAATAATATGGCAGAAGTAAAAGCAAAATTAAATGGATTGCGTATGGCCCCAAGAAAAGTTAGGGCTATTACCCAATTGCTGAGAGGCAAGGATGCTTTGTTTGCCATAAATCAATTGGAATTTTTAATCAGAAAGCCAGCCAATCCAGTTAAGAAGTTACTCGAGTCTGCGATTGCTAGCGCTGAGAACGATTTTCAATTGGTTAAGGAGAACCTATTTATTAAAGAGTTCAGAGTTGACGAGGGAGTGAAGCTTAGAAGATTCAAGCCTAAAGGTTTTGGTCGCGCAGCCCTTATTCAAAAGAAGACCAGTCATGTAGTGTTGGTTCTCTCAGAAAGAGTCGCCGGTCTTAAGTCTGTGAATGTGGCCAAGGATGATGAGTCGAAAAAGGCTAAAGTTTCTAAGGTCAAAGAAGATAAGGCGTCCTCCAAGCTTGAAGATAAAAAGCCAAGCATAAAGAAAGAAATCGGGGCTAAGAAAGATGGCTTCGTTAAAAAGATATTCCAGAGGAAGGCAGTTTAATATTATAAATCCAAATAAATAATATGGGTCATAAGATTTCACCAACATCATTCAGGATAGGAATACAAAAAGACTGGCTGTCTCGCTGGTTTGGCCAACGAAAATATATATCACTCTTGAAGGACGATGTTGCTGTTAGAGCTTTTCTTGAGAAGAAGATGAAGAATATGTCCGTCGATCGCGTCGAAATAGAGCGCGGTACAGATTTACTGAACATAATTATCTTTAGCTCGAGGCCGGGATTATTGATTGGTAGAGGAGGAACTGGGATAGATGAGCTTAAGACTGCGATACGCAAGGTTTTAAAAAAGAAGGTTGGCGTTAGGATCGAGATTCAGGAGATAAAGAATCCTGAGTCTTCAGCTGCGATTATGGCCGAATCCATTGCGGATCAGATTGAGAAAAGATTACCATTCAGAAGAATAATGAAGCAAACTTTAGCTAAGATAATCGCCAGTAAGCAGGCTAAAGGTGCCAAAATTCAGTTAAGTGGAAGATTGGATGGCGCCGAGATTGCTAGAACAGAGCACTTAGAGGAGGGCAATCTGCCGTTACAAACTTTGAGAGCCGACATAGATTACGCAAAATATACAGCCAGAACGACATACGGAGCGATTGGTATCAAGGTTTGGATATTTAAAGGCTTAACTTTCGACAAATAATACCATGTTTCAACCAAGCAAAGTAAAACATTCCAAAGTTCACAAAGGTAAAAATCGTTTAGTTGCCGCAAGAGGAACGGTTCTTAGCTTTGGTAGTTTTGGGCTCAAAGCCGAAGAGGCTCAGTGGGTGAAGGCGAATCAGCTTGAGTCAGCGAGAAGGGTAATCGCTAGATATTTGCAAAGAGGCGGTAAAATTTGGGTCAGAGTTTTTCCATCAAAGCCGAGAACAGCTCGAAGTCCAGAGTTGGGTATGGGTGGAGGACGAGGCGCTTTGGATCATTTCGTGGCAGTTGTTGAAGCCGGTAGAGTCATCTTTGAAATAGATGGCATAGGCGAAGTACAGGCTCGCGAGGCTTTGAAATTAGCAGCCCACAAGTTACCACTGAAAACTAGAATAATTTCAAGATAATATGGCTAAGAATATATATAAAGCAATGGAGATAAAAGAGCTAACCACTAATTTGGATAATTTAAAGGCGCAGCTAATGCAATTAAGTTTCGATCTTGCCGATAAGAAGTTAAAAGATACATCTAAGATTAGTAAGACCAAGAAGGGGATAGCTAAAATTTTGACCGAGCTAAAAATCAAGTCGAAATAACATAAAGATGACTACCTTAGAAACAAAAAATAGAATATTAAAGGGCGTGGTCGTTTCTGACAAGATGGATAAAACCGTTGTGATTGAGATACTAAGATTGAAAAAACATCCGAAGTATAAAAAGTTTTATAAAGTAAGTAAGAGATTTAAGGCTCATGATGAAGAGAATAAATATCATGTTGGGGATAACGTTTTAATTAAAGAGACTAAACCGATTTCGAAAGACAAGAAGTGGATTGTGGTAGATAAGATCGCTGCCGGCAAGGAGAAGCAATCGTAATATTAATTTAGAATAAAAATATATGTTGCAATTAAGATCAATAGTTGATGTAGCAGATAACTCTGGAGCTAAGAAGGTCGGCGTATTTAAGGTACTCGGAGGATCAAAGAAAAGATATGCTCAGTTAGGCGATATAGTTGTAGTCTCAGTTAAGGTTGCTGAACCAAGGAAAGCAGTCAAGAAGAAAGATATCTTAAAGGCAGTCGTCGTCAGACAAAGAAAACCATTCAGAAGAAAAGACGGCAGTTATATCAAGTTTGATGACAACGCCGTGGTTATATTAGAAGGAAAGGAACCGAAAGGCGGCAGAATATTCGGTCCAATACCGAGAGAGATAAAAGAAAAGGGTTTTGGTACTATAGCATCCTTAGCGCAAGAGGTAGTTTAAAGATAAATTTATGAAAATAAAGAAAGGCGACAACGTAATAATGCTATCTGGCAAAGACAAGGGTAAGAAAGGGAAAATCCTATCGGTTTTTTCGGATACCAATAGGGCGATAGTCGAAGGTTTGAATCTAGTCAAGAAGTCGGTTAGAGCCAGACAGCAAGGCCAGAAGGGGCAGATAATACATAAAGAAAGATCTGCTAGCGTATCTAGTATGGCCTTGATCTGTAAGTCTTGCGGGAAGCCGACTAGAATTGGTTATAGAATTGAGGCTGGAAGCAAGGCTAGAATCTGTAAAAAATGTGGAGGTGAGGTATAGGCTTCCCAAATTTAGAAAAATCTGTATAATATAACGAGTCAATAAATATTCATATGTCGTCACGATTAATAGAAAAATATAGGAAAGAAGTGGCCCCTGCATTGCAGAAGGAGTTTAAGGTTGCCAATGTTATGGGTATACCAAAGATGGAGAAGATCGTGATCAATACGGGTATCGGAAAGTTATTAAAGGACGACAAGGCAGTCGATAAGGTAGAGAGAGATCTAGCCCTGATTTCCGGGCAGAAGCCGATTCGAAGGAAAGCCAAGAAGTCTATCGCTGGTTTCAAAATAAGAGAAGGCATGGATATAGGCTTGTCGGTCACTCTTAGGGGCAAGAGAATGTACGATTTCGCTGATCGCTTGATCTCCATAGCTTTGCCAAGATCTAAAGATTTCAGAGGAATAGATCAGAAGAATTTTGATAAAATGGGTAATTTGAATTTAGGGATCAAAGAACAAAGTATATTTTCGGAAATTACCTACGAGACTTTGAAAGATATATTTAGTATCCAGGTTACAGTTGTTACGACTGCAAAGAATCGAGACATGGGTATAAAATTGTTAAAACTTATGGGTTTTCCAATAAAATAAAATGCCAAAAAAATCGACAATAGCCAGATCCAATAAGAAGCCGAAATATTCTACCAGAATTGTGAGAAGGTGTTTTATCTGCGGAAGGAAGCCTGGCTATATTGGTAAAGTTGGTCTATGCAGAATTCACTTCAGAGAATTGGCTAGCGCTGGACTTCTGCCTGGCGTAAAGAAATCGAGTTGGTAATTATTGTTAATTAATTATATAAAATGACAGACCCAATTTCAGACATGTTAATAGTGATAAAGAATGCCCAAGCCGTTAAGAAAGAACAGGTGGTTATTCCGTTCTCGAGAATGAAATTAGCGATTGCCAAGGTGTTGAAAGACTCCGAATTTATTACCGACTACGAGAAGAAGGCCAAGAAGATTAAAAACAGCGAGCATGATTTTTTATATATAACCTTAAAGTATGAGGATAACCACGGAGCCATAAGCGACATTAAGCTAGTGAGTAAGCCATCTAGAAGAATGTATCTGGGCGCTAAGGAGATAAGGCCTGTTAGATCTGGGTATGGCATTGGTATATTATCTACTTCAAAGGGTGTCATGAGCTCTATCGAGGCCAGGAAGAGCGGCCTTGGCGGAGAGATAATCTGTGAGATATGGTAATTGGGAATTAGCTAAATAATAAAATGTCTAAAATAGGAAAGAGAACAATTAATATCCCCGCCGGAGTTGATATAAGAATCAACGATGGTTTCATGTACGTGAAGGGCCCAAAGGGAGAATTGAGTAGGCCCGTTTCTGGCTATTTGAATTTTGACATAGACAAGAACGAGCTAAAAATATATCCTCAAAAACTAAGCAAGAAGTTGCAGGGCAAGGTAATGGCTCTTTGGGGACTATCTTGGGCTTTAACTCAGAATATGATTAAGGGTGTGACTGATGGATTTGAGAAGGGGTTAGAATTTCAAGGTGTCGGATACAAGGCCGCGGTTAAGGGGGACAATCTAGAGCTGGAACTTGGCTATTCGCATTCGATTACGATAGTTGCGCCTAAAGGCATAGCATTTAAAGTTGAGAAGAATTCTATTAAGGTTAGCGGTATCGATAACGAATTGATAGGCAAAGTTGCCGCCGAGATAAGATCAAAGAGGAAGCCCGAACCATTCCAGGGGAGTGGCATTAGATATTCGGACGAAGTAATTAAAAAGAAAGCTGGCAAAAAGGCAGCTTCAACAGCCTAAGATTAAACTACAATGGAAAGAACAAAAACAGAAAAAAGAATTAGTAGGCACGCCAAGGTTAGGGCGAAAATATCCGGCACAGCAGAAAGGCCTAGGATTTCTGTTTTCAGGAGCAATCGCGGCTTGGTTGTCCAATTTATTGATGACGTCGCCAATAAAACGATATTAAGCGCAAAGACTCAAGAAGTAAAAAAGATAAAAGGTTCCAAATCTGAGAAATCTGAGAAAATTGGAGAAGCCTTAGCCAAGAAAGCCGTGGCAGCTGGTATTAAGGAGGCGGTTTTCGATCGTGGTGGATTTCAATTTCATGGACGAGTTAAGGCTTTAGCTGAAAGCTTAAGGAAGGGTGGAATTAAATTTTAATAAATATGGAAAATCAGATCAACAATCCAGTAGCTGGTAATCAACCCACGGCACCAAGTCCAAGCAGGCCCGGCCAACGACCAGGTGGTTTTGGCGGCAGAAGATCTGGCCCAGGAAGAGGTGGCAGGCCAACCAATCGTGGCCCAAGACAAGATTTCGTCAAGCCAGAATATGAGCAGAAAGTTCTCGACATCGCTAGAGTTGCTAGAGTAACCAAGGGGGGTAAGAGATTTAGCTTCCGAGCAACTATCGTAATAGGCGATATGCATGGAAAGGTTGGCGTCGGGATGGCTAAAGGCAAAGACGTAGCTCAATCAGTGCAGAAGGCGTATAACCAAGCTAAAAAAGTTATGGTTTCTGTTCCAATCGTTGGAGGAACCATCCCTTACCAAGTTGAAGCCAAGTACAATAGCGCCGTTGTGATTCTGAAGCCATCGAAAGGTGGCGTAAAGGCCGGTGGTCCTGTTCGTGTTGTTGCTAAGCTTCTAGGAATAAGCAGTCTTACTGGCAAGCTAGTCGAGAGGACGAATAATAAGGTTAATATCGCTATGGCAACTATCCAGGCCTTGGGCAAGATTAGGATTAAAGAGCTTAAGAAATAAAATACCTGCTAATCATATGGATCTAAGCAATATAAAATCAAACACAAAGAGGAAGAGCCAAAAGAGAGTTGGCCGAGGAGGTAAGCGCGGTTTTTCTTCTGGCCATGGGACTAAAGGACAAAAAGGCCGAGCTGGAGCCAGCGTGAAGCCTGGATTTAGAGGTGGCGACAATCGACTTTGGCAGTTGTTCCCTAAAAGTAGGGGAGCCTCAAAGAAGCCTGGCAATGCTAGACCTCACATGAAGCATCGTTTCTTTATGCTCAAACATGATAAGCCAGCGGCAATTAATCTCTACGATCTTAATAATTTGAAAGATGGGCAAGAGATTACGCCAAAGACTCTAAAAGAGCTTGGTTTGATATATAGCGTTAAGAATGGAGTTAAAATTCTCTCTGGTGGGGATCTAAAGAAGAAACTAGTATTCAGTGGTCTGAAAATTTCTAAAATTGCGCAGGAAAAGATATTGAAATCTGGTGGAGTAATCAAATAACTTAATCACTTACCTTGAATAAGCTAATCCAAATATTCAAAAAAGCTGACCTAAGAAATAAGGTTCTGTATATTTTCGCTTTGCTAGTAATCTCCAGATTAGTTTCAAATATTCCTATTCCAGCGATTGACGCTCTAAAACTAAAAGAATTCTTCTCCCAAAATCAATTTTTTGGAATGTTGAGTACTTTCACGGGCGGATCTTTATCCACTCTTTCTCTGGGTATGCTCGGCCTAGGTCCCTATATCACTGGCTCCATCATCATGCAGCTATTAACTATGATATTCCCATCTCTCGAGCAAATGTATAAATATGATGGCGAAGCTGGCAGGATGAGATTCAATCAATATTCGAGATGGCTGACTGTGCCATTAGCCATACTTCAGGGCTATGGATTTTTAACTATATTTATTCGTCAGGGCGTAATAAATCCGCTCAATTTAGTCGGATGGATTTCAGCTCTAGCGTCTATTGTCGCCGGTAGCATATTTTTGATGTGGTTAGGAGAATTAATAACTGAGAAGAATCTAGGCAATGGCGTGTCTCTGCTAATTCTTGCTGGTATAGTTGCTTCTTTTCCGGCTAGCTTGAGTCAGACCCTTTTCACGTATACAGCTAGCGATCTCTTTACGTACGCAGGCTTCGTCATTGTGGCGCTATTCGTTATAGTAGGCGTTGTTTATATATCTGAGGCTCAGAGAAATATCCCCATAAACTATGCGCGTAGAGTCAGGGGGATGAGAGTCTATGGCGGAGTCTCCACATATTTGCCTATGAGAGTTAATAACGCCGGAGTTATTCCAATTATATTCGCCTTATCGATTTTAATGATACCCGGTATGCTGGCTAATTTTCTTTCAGCATCTAACATAGCTATAGTATCTCGAATTGCTACGTTCGTGAGAGACATAGTCCAGAATCAAGCCGTGTATGATATCTCCTATTTCTTACTCGTTGTTCTGTTCACTTACTTTTATACTGCAGTTACTTTTGATCCAAAATCGATTGCCGACAATGTTCAGAAGCAGGGAGGTTATATCCCAGGAATTAGGCCGGGACCAATGACTGCTCAGTTCTTAAACCACCTACTCAACAGAGTTACTTTAGTTGGAGCCGTATTCTTAGGCGTAATTGCTGTCTTGCCTAACGTTGTAAGGGGTGCGACTGGTATATCAACTTTCGCCGTTGGCGGAACGTCAATACTAATTGTCGTCTCGGTGGCGCTGGAAATTATGAAGCAGGTAGATGCTCAATTGTCGATGTACGAATACTAATTGTTAAATAAAAATACCGCCCCAGCTGGGGCGGTATTTTTATTTGTGGGCTATTTAAAAAATGTTATTATTCAGGCATGGAAAGTCACCCTAGAAAGAAAGCGGTTATATTGATTGGTGCTCCTGGATCTGGCAAGGGCACTCAGGCCGAGATCTTGGCTAAGAAATTCAATCTCTTTCACTTGCAAACGTCTAGATTGATTGAGCCAATCATAAATAATCAAGAACTCGTAAAAAATGATCCCGAGACTGCCGAGGTTAAGAGACTGTGGGATGCGGGGGAGCTTGTCCCTTTCACTTGGGTTGTGAAAATAATGTTTAATAAAATTGAGGAGGTAGATAGCGGCCCGATGGAGGGCATAGTATTTGACGGATCTCCACGTACAATTGACGAAGCTAGGCTGGAGATACCGCTACTTAACGAGATATTTAATCAAGATCAAGTTAAGATATTTTACATTAGGCTTGGGCCCGAAGAATCATTTAAGAGAAACAGCCGCCGGAGAATCTGCGAAGCTAATCAGCACCCAATACCGAATTTTGAAGAATTTAAGGATGTGGCGGTTTGCCCCCAAGATGGTAGTAGGCTGATTGTGCGCTCCCTTGATGATCCGGAAGTAATTAGAGAGAGGTATAAAGTTTTCCTAAGAAGAACTGAGCCTATTATCGGATATCTAAAAGAAACTGGCTATAAGGTATTTGAGATTAATGGTGAGCAATCGATAGATAAGGTCACGCAGGATATTTTATACGAGTTATCAAAATGAATTTAAAGACTGAAAAAGAAATTAAGACTATGAAGGAAGGCGGAGAAATTCTATCCGCAATTTTACGCAAGCTATCAGAGGCCGCAAAGCCGGGGATAGCCACTTATGAGTTAGAAGAACTTGCACGGAGCCTGGTTTCTTCGTATAAAGTGAAATCATCTTTCTTGGGATTTGATGGTTATCCATGTGCCCTGTGCGTATCTATTAATGAAGAGATAGTCCACGGCGTGCCATCAGACAGAATAATCATGGATGGTGATCTAGTTAAGATAGACATGGGCGTACTGCATAATGGATTCCACACTGATTCGGCGACTACAGTATTGATGCCCGGAGGCAAGGATCGAGATATAAAAGAGAGATTGATGAATGTCACGAAAGAAGCTCTAAGGATAGGCATATCTAAAGCCACAGTCGGAAGCACTCTTGGTGATCTTGGCCATGCGATCCAGAAGTACGTCGAGGATAGCGGCTTTAATGTTGTACGTGACCTAATTGGGCATGGCATCGGCAGAGAATTACATGAGGATCCTCAGGTTCCCAACTATGGCAAGCCAGGCATGGGTCCGAAGTTAGTGGCGGGGATGGTCATCGCCATAGAGCCGATGGTGGTCACGGGTAGCTGGAAAATAGCCGATGGGGACGACGGATTTGCCTATAAAACCAAGGATTTAAGCCTATCTGCTCATTTTGAGCATACTGTAGCCATAACCGAAGAGGGGCCATTGACAATAACTTCGTAATATGAGATAATTATGTAGGAATTATCTAATTATCTGCATGATTAAATGGCCATTCGGTATAACTGAATATCTTAAGGACTTCTTTATTCCTTCTAAGAACAACAACTATCAGCCCAAAAGTCTGGGCAATAGGAGTTTTTTCATAATCCTTTCGATACTTGTAGCGATAAAGCTCCTAAGCATTTTTTCTTTTTATGAATTTCTTGGTGCCGATATTTTTAATCAGGTTTCTCAATCTGACCTATTGGCGCTAACCAATGATGTAAGGAGAGACAACGGGGTCCCAGTATTAAATCAGAGCGTGGCCCTAAATGCCTCGGCTCAGATGAAGTTGGCAGACATGTTCGATAAAAATTATTTTGCGCACGAGTCCCCAAGCAATATTTCTCCTTGGAATTGGTTTGATCGAGCTAAATACAGTTATTCTATCGCGGGTGAGAATCTGGCTATGAACTTCGTTTCTACTAATGAAGTTGTTAAGGCTTGGATTAATTCAGGATCTCATAAGAAAAATTTACTATACAAAGATTTTGTTGATACTGGTATAGCCGTTGGTTCTGGCAAGATTAATGGGCAGAATACTATAGTCGTAGTTCAGCATTTCGGCAAGCCATTAGTCCAGCCTAAGTCGGCTAGTGTAGTTTCTGAACCGAGACCAATTGTTAAAGCTAGTACGGCGGCCGTAAGTCCCAAACCCAAGGCCAAGCCGACAGTAAGTTCGACGCCAGAACCGGTTAAAAAGATTAGTCCGATATCTTTGCTAATGGCTCCCGGCGGACAAGTAAAAGATGTCATTACGACGATCAGCAGTGATGAGAACAACCAAGAGAAGGACCCAGCTTATGGGGCTTATTACTCGAACGTAGCGTTAAATGATGCTTTGATCGCTGGAGCGCTGTTGGCTGCCCTGATCCTAATCCTCAAAATTTTTGTTGTCATAAAGGTCCAGTATCCACGGCTAATACTTAGGGGAATCCTCCTGCTGGTAATTAGTCTTGCTCTCATATATTTCAAGGATTATAGATTCTTGCAGGGCAATATAATTATCAGTACTGGGAACACGGCCTCAATACAAAATCAAAAATAATAAAATGAGAAGCTTATTTTTTATAAAAAAGAATAGTGCTGTAATCAAGACTTCAAATCCGGAGCCGGGGTTTTATGCTTCCCTGGAAGAGGTGAAAGAAGTTCCGACTACATATAACCGCGTGATAAGATTACTCGGTGTCTTTGCTGTGGCTTTCTTGGTAATCGTGTTGATAGCTAATATTGGAAATATCTTTGGTATCGCTAACGATTCGGTCAATCCAAAGCTAACCGAAGAAGAGAAGAATGCTCAGATGACAGAATTTTATAGGAAAACCTATGGCTATGGATCGGGCTATCCGGATGATGGTTTTGGTGGATCAAATGTACCAGAGCTGAGCGCTTATCCAACTAATGGAAGTGTGGCTGGAGACATAGATTTCATCCCCGCTAACAATAATAGTCAAGCACAAACAAATAATTCGGCAGCCTCAATCGGGAGCTCCGTACAAGCAATTTCTTCTAACTATGTTTACATCCCCAAGTTAGGAATAAAGGTACCGCTGGTGATATCGAGCAAAACAGATTCAAAATCTCTACTCGCGGAATTGAATAAAGGCGTTTTAGTATATCCTCAATCGTCTATCCCGGGCGACGGGGGCATGACGGTTATCGTTGGGCACTCTTCTTCTAATACTTTAGGAGCTAAATATGGACGAGTTTTCTCTGGTCTATCTAAACTAAGCGGGGGAGATCAGATATTCATCAATTTCAATGGAAAAGATTATACATACAATGTAGAGATAAAGAAGACGGGCACAGTAGAAGAGCTTGCCAATCTCGGGATAAACAATGACTTGGTGCTGGCTACCTGCTGGCCAATCGGGACCGATAGGAACAGGATAATAATAGGTGCTAATTTACAGAGGTAGGCGGGAAAGGTAGTTGACACGATTAAAATAAAATGACATAATATAAAATAACATGAATATGACTAATATATCAACAAAAAACATAACGAGGTCGATCTACGCAATAGGACTGATAGCTATTGTCGCTTTCTCTGTGACCTCATTTTTTGGCGAGGCGGTGGCCTATGACTTGCATCCAGATGTAACTTATACAATTACTGAAACTAGTGGTTATCAGTATGATGTTACTATACCCAACCAGGGAAATAGAACCATACATTACATTGCCCAAATAACTAATCATGGTCCTGGCCCAGTCACTGTTGAGAAGGCTGCTTTTCATCATAACGTAGCTAACTGGCAGGCCACAGATGAATTTCTTGATCAGAGTTTATTCCAGATGACTGGGAAGACTGTTTATCAAGAAGGCGAATCGGGCGTCACGGAATTTTTCTACGATACTGCCCGAAAGAATTGTGGACGCGTTCAGATCGATGCTGGATTTCGAGACCCTCAAAATGGAAATCTCGTTTTCATAGGAACGATGATCAACTATGGCGTCGATTGTTCGACACCAACGCCAACGCCGGTACCATCACCGACATTAAGCCCAATCATTTCCGTTCCGGCATGCTCGAACGTGGATTATGTAGCTCAAATTTCATATCCTTCGGTTGGTAATGACATTCGCATATTTATAGACGACGAAGTCTCTTCTTCGTCAGCATGGGATAAGACTCTTAGCGGATTAAGTGGATATACCACAGCTCCTGCCGGGTTTAATCCCAGGTTGCCTGGAATGCCGAGCTTGGCACTTCATCCAGGAACGCGTTATTACAGTTTCATTCAAAATAATTCTAGTATAGATGGCCCAACGGTAAGCTGGATGGTAGAGAGATGCTCAACGCCGACTCCAACGCCAACACTGACACCGACTCCGACACCGACGCCAACGCCGACACCGACGCCAACGCCAACACCGACACCGACACCGACACCGACACCGACACCGACACCGACACCGACACCGACTTCCTATCTTGATATATCTAAGACTGTCAGGAATATAACGTCTGGAAGTGGTTATGATTCCGAAACTGTTAACGCCAATTCTGGCGACACGGTGGAATTTACTATAAGACCGAGAGTAAACTCTTATGGTTCCGGATACGTGGGCAACTTAAGAGTCAGTGATTACCTTCCAAGTGGATTGAGATATTTATCCGGTAGCACAACTCTTGATGGGAGCTACCAATCTGATGGACTAACCACGGGTGGTATTTATCTAGGTACTAGATATGGCGATTACAATTCGGTAATAAAATTCAGAGCTGTAGTTGAATCGACCGGATATTATAACTCAAATACTATCACCAACACGGCCACGGTTACTGCCGACAATCTTCAGTCTGTTAACGATACGGCTTCTGTTTATGTGAATAATTACGTATCGAACAATTATAATCTAAACATACAGAAATTTGTTAGAAATACATCTACTGCCGAAACTATAGAGAAGACGTCTACTAGGGGGTCTTCTGGTAACACAATCGAATTTATCTTGCACGTCAGAAATCTTTCTTCGACTACTATCAATAACGTGAATGTGTTCGACCCATTACCCGCTGGGCTCAGTTATAATCCGAATAGCACGAGCTTGAATGGATATATCGTAGGCGACGGAATAATTAATGGCGGAATAAATATTGGTTCTTTAGCAGCTAATCAGGAATCAATAATTAGATTCTTCACTACGGTTAATGCTGGAATAAATAACACCGTCATAAACAACACTGCTCAGGCTAGAGCTGATAATGTTCCGACTGTTTATTCTTCGGCTGCAGTAATAAATATAAATACTGGAATTGTGTTGGGTGCCTTGACTATCAAGACTGGCGCGGGAAGCATGATTGGCTATTCCTTAGTGGGTGCGCTTATGATAACTTTGGCCTATTATATAATCGAGAAGAAAAGGCCAGAACTATTGCCGCAAGTGTTTACTAAGAAGGCCTAAAAAATGACGGCAGTGTCCTACAAAAATACGACCCATACGGGTCGTATTTTTGTAGGCTTAGCAGGGGCCCAACGATCTATATTCAACACAGAGGCTCGAAGTAAAAGCTGGCAAAATTGGCCATTCAGGCGTTATCGGGAAAGGTGTTGACTTGTGTACAAGCTATCTGATATAATGCCTGTACTTAAATATATGGATAAATCACTACAACTTCTGGTCAAAAGCGGCTGATTGGTCTAGTGTATTTTTATGCTCTAATCAGAAGCCGCTCGGAAGCGGTAATTTTTTTAAGAGTTTATCTAGACGAGTATCGCGAGTATGGTAATTAAACTCTTACCCCGCATCCGTAGGCGTAAATGTGTGGTAGAGATAAGTGGATGCAGATAGTATTCGTAGGGATTAAAAATTATACCTTGGCTAGTGGATGGCGGGGTGATCAAAAGATTGGCTCTCGACGATAGGCCACTAGGCGGCTCTTCGCTGACAGCTAATGAAAGAAGCTTGAAAATTTGTTAGTACGCTTTAGTAGAACGAATTGGATATTTGTTTTACTAAAAGCGGGAAAATGCATTAAGTAAAGAAATCACACTGATAGTTACTCATTTGTAGTTAGTAAGAAGAAATATTTATCTAATTTTTGTAAATCAAAATTTAGACGGATATAAGGGCGTATGGAGGATGCCTAGACACTAGAAGGCGATGAAGGTCGTGGCGTGACTGCGATAAACTTCGGGGAGCCGTCGAGCGGGCTTTGATCCGGAGGTAACCGAATGGGGCAACCCAATATGACAAACTCATATTATCTCGCGTAAGCGAGATGCGTACCTGGGGAAGTGAAACATCTCAGTACCCAGAGGAAAAGAGAACGAAGTTATCCCCTTAGTAGCGGCGAGCGAAAAGGGAACAGCCTAAACCGATTTCATAATTTATTATGTCGTCGGGGTAATAGGGATAGTACAACTAAAAATTTGAATTTCGGTCTTCTTGATCGAGATTCAAGTTTTTAAAAGAAGTTACAAATTCGTGCGTTAGCAGAATGGCCCTGGAATGGCCAACCAAAGAAGGTGACAGTCCTGTAAGCGAAAACAAACGAACTTCTGTATTATTTCCTGAGTAGCCCGGGATAAGGATGTCCTGGGTGAATTTGTCCATACTACTGGATAAGGCTAAATACTTCTAGTGATCGATAGTGAACCAGTACCGTGAGGGAAAGGTGAAAAGCACCCCGATGAGGGGAGTGAAATAGCAACTGAAACCATATGCCTACAAAGAGCAGGAGCCGTACTTTGCACAGAGATCCTAAGTCCTAAACGAATTGGAAAATTGTTTAGAGTTTGGAAATTAGAATTTAGAGTTTCCGTGCAGGGTGCGGTGACTGTGTGCCTATTGAAGAATGACCCAACGAGTTTATTTAAATTACACTCTAAGTCCTTATGGGACGAAGGGGAAGGGAAACCGAGTGTTAATAGCGCGTCATCCAACTTAAATTTTTGGACTACGTAAGTTCAAAAATTTAAGTTGGATATGTAGTTTGAGTAAGACCCGAAGCCAGGCGAGCTAACCATGACCAGGATGAAGGTTACCGAAAGGTAACTGGAGGTCCGAACCAGTTGGTAGCGCAATACCATTGGATGAGTTGTGGTTCGTAGTGAAAAGCTTATCGAGCTTGGTAATAGCTGGTTCTCTCCGAAATGCCTTTAGGGGCAGCGTTGCACAGTAGCAGAGGGGGTAGAGCACTGAATGGTAATCCGTGCCCTTTTGGGTAGGACTACCAAACAAACTCCGAATACCTTTGTGGAATGTGCGGCAGTGAGTAAGCGGGGGCAAAGCTTCGTTTACGCAAGGGAAACAGCCCAGATCACCGCTTAAGGTCCCAAAATTTAGACTAAGTGAAAAGGAAGTGTTTTGCCTTAGACAGGTAGGAGGTTGGCTTAGAAGCAGCCATCCTTTAAAGAGTGCGTAATAGCTCACTATTCGATCTCATCGCAAGATGAGGAGGCAAAGTGCGCCGAAAATTTATAGGGGCTAAGTCTAATACCGAAAGCGTGGGTTCGGTGATTTCATAAAGGAAAGTTGTGGACAGAGATAGTTCAAGGGAAGAACATCTGGCCTCATAAGCCAGAGATACGTGGCTCAACTCCACGGCTCTGTCCCATAAGTCGGGCGGGAACGACAATCAATTTCATACAGAACCTGTCTGCCAGACACAGCGGGTTCCACGATTGTTGTTTTCGTCCGACAACCTTTCATCTCGTTCTTCGAGATGTCCTTTATGAAACCACCGAGCGGTAGGAGAGCATTCTGATCTGCTGTGAAGGTTCGCTGTGAAGCGGGCTGGAGCGGTCAGAAGGGAAAATGTTGGGATGAGTAACCGCAAGACCGGTTAAAGTCCGGTCCGTCGTAAGCCTAAGGTTTCCTCCGCGATGGCAATCATCGGAGGGTTAGGCGTCCCTAAGGATAACCGTGCTTTCGAGCGCGGGATGCCGATGGTGAGCCGGTTAATATTCCGGCCCCACTTATGTATATCTGATTGAGATGACGGGCAACACAAGATCAAGCACATTATTGGATTTGATGTTTTCCACCCATAGACTTTCTACCAGGAAAATCCGGTAGAGGCCGCAAGGCAATGTCGAGGGTAGAAGAAATCGTCGCAAGACGAGATTTGATCGAAGAGGGCTCCAAGAAAAGTCTCTAATGTTAGTACATGAGTGCACGTACCTAAAACCGAAACAGGTGGGCTGGTGTAAGTGCACCAAGACGAACGGGTGATTATTGGTTAAGGAACTCGGCAAAAAAGCGGCCGTAAGTTCGCGATAAGGCCTGCCGCCGCAAGGCGGCCACAGCTAAAGAACCCCTGGCGACTGTTTATCAAAAACACAACTCCGTGCTAAGCCGAAAGGCGCTGTATACGGGGTGACGCTTGTCCGGTGCCGGAACGTTAACGGTGGAGGTGGTATGTCGCAAGATGTACTGCTGACGCCCGAAGCGCCGGTGAACGACGGCAGTAACTATAACTGTCTAAAAGTAGCAAAATACCTTGTGGGGTAAGTTCCCACGCGCATGAATAGCGGAACGACTGGGGGACTGTCTCAACCAATAGCCCGGTGAAAATGCAATGTCGGTAAAGATGCCGACTTCCCGCGCCAAGACGGAAAGACCCCGGAAGCTTCACTGCAGCTTGGTATTGGTCTACGAGTTGTTATACGTAGCGTAGTGAGTAGGATTTGAAGCCACACTCTCGGGTGTGGTGGATCCGCCAATGAAACACTCATTTTAACGATTTGTAGCTCTAACCGGTAACACCCTAAAAGGGTGGGACAATAAAAGCTAAAGTAAGCTCCTGGTGATAGATTTATTACTGAGAATTTTAGTAATCAATCTTATGGAGTTATTTTAGATTTTATCAATGTCTTACTTTTCTAGGGTGTTATCGAGACAGTGCCTGGCGGGCAGTTTAAGTGGGGCACTTTCCTCCCAAAAAGTAATGGAGGAGTTCATCAAGGTTGGCTAGCTCCGGATGGAAATCGGAGCGATAGTGTAAAGGCACAAGCCAGCTTTACTGCAAGGCGGATATGCCGCGCAGTTGCGAAAGCAGGACCTAGTGAACCGACTCTAACTCGTAGGAGTGGAGAAGATCATCAGATAAAAGCTACTCCGGGGATAACAGGCTGGTACTGCCCGAGCGTTCACAGCGACGGCAGTGTTCGGCACCTCGATGTCGGCTCGCCCTATCCTGGGACTGAAGAAGGCCCCAAGGGTTTGGCTGTTCGCCAATTAAAAGGGTACGCGAGCTGGGTTCAAACCGTCGTGAGACAGGTTGGTCCATATCTGGCGTGGGCGTTGAATATTTGAGAGGGGTTGTCCCTAGTACGAGAGGACCGGGACGAACAAACCTCTGGTGAACCAGCTGTTCTGCCAAGAGCATCGCTGGATAGCTATGTTTGGTTCTGATAAGCGCTGAAAGCATATAAGCGCGAAGCAGGCCTCAAGATGAGATATTCTGGATCCCTTGTAGACTACAAGGTTGATAGGACTCAGGTGTAAGCACAGCGATGTGTTCAGCCGAGAGTTACTAATTGATCCTCATCCGTCTAAATTTTGCTTAGCAAGATTTAGATATTTCTTCTGTAACTGTTAGTGTAATCACTTAATGTTTTTTGATAGAGTAGTTGGGAGTATCGATTTTTCGAGTGCGGGCTGTATTTTCCTGATGGAAAATCACCCTCTCGCTCGGCGCCGTCGCGCCTGCGCGGGCCTCTCAAAACCGACACTCCCAGCTACTCTGGTAGTGTCAGAAAGATCGTGTTTAGTGTAAGGTAGCTATACCAAGGGTGCTCCACCTGATCCCATTCCGAACTCAGAAGTGAAATCCCTTATGGCCCATGATAGTCGGTTTTCCCGGCGAAAGTAGGTAGCTGCCTCACACTGATCACGATTTTTAGTTACTTGCTAATGAGTGTACTACGTGAGACTATATGTCTAGTTCTTTTTGGAGTAAACACGATGACTAAAAGGCGTATATTGATGCTTAATATAATCGGTTGGATATTTGGTATTATATGGATTGCCGTGCTTATCATGGGGCTCTTTATCGATGATTTGGCATCTAATATGCCGTGGCTGGGAGCTCATTTGATCTCTGGGGTTATCGTAATTATAATTTGTGCAATAAAATACCGCGAGGCTTTGTCTTTCGGAGGTAACTAGTGGGGCTAATCAGCCCTTCTTTTTTTATGTTGGTTTGATAATATAAGAGTACATATGGATAAAAGGTCGGCCAAGCAATTCTTCATAGGCGCTATCTATCTGATCATCTTTGCTCTGTTAGCATATGGTATTTATGCTATGTTCTTTAAAGTTGTCCCAACATGTACCGATAGTATTCAAAACGGCAAAGAGGTTGGAGTCGATTGTGGCATCCAGGCTGGATGTGAACCATGCGGAGAGGCGATTAAACCAATAGACATAATATCTAGCCAGCTAATCAAGGTAAATGAAGGTGACTATGACTTTGTAGCGCAAGCTACTAATCCTAACACCGAGCTTGGATCGTCGAGAGTTGATTTCGATTTAGTATATAAATCTAGCGATGGCACCGAGAAGATAAGCCCAGATTTTTTCTATATCGCTCCAGGCCAGACAAAATACATAGTTAGGCAGAGAGTCCAGATAGAAGATATAGCGTCTGTTGAAATTAAAATTAAGAACGCCGCATGGAGTAAGCTAGATATTGCGACTGAACCTGTTAATTTTGTTGTCAAAAAAGATTATGTCGTAGTCAATGCCGATGGTGTCCATAGTCAGGTTCTGGGGACTGTATATAACCCATCAAATTATGATTTGAGCAACGTAGATGTAGCCGTTGTTTTATATGGCGAAAGTAATAAGATAATAGCTGTAAATAAGACTGATATAAAAACGTTAAATTCTCAGAGTGAAAGACAGTTCAAGGTTTTCTGGACGAAGCCATTTGCGGGGACTTATTACCGAGCCGATGTCGAAGTTACTACTAACCTGTTTGATAATTCCAACTTCATAAAAGCCCATGGATCAACCGAGGAATTTCAGAGAATTTACGAGAAGAATTAGTTTCTATTTCCACGAAATTGATTTTATTTTATTTGCCACCATGGTGGCAATTTCTTTATTTGGAGTAGTTAATATGTATGGCATATCGGGTAGCGTACACGAGCTAGTCCCGAAGCAGTTATTAATAGTCGTTATCGCTATCTGCGTGATGACATTCTTCTCTTTCATAAACTATAGGTATCTAAAGAACTATTCTTTCCCGGTAGTGTTCTCGTATGTTGTCTCAATCCTACTACTTCTGTTGACCTTCTATTCTAGATCTATCCGTGGGGTTAACTCTTGGATCATTTTAGGAAATTATACATTCGAGCCGGTAGAACTGGCGAAGTTGGTTTTAATAATTTTATTGGCAAAATTCTTTTCTCAGAGGCATATTCATATAAACGATATCAAGAACATAATAATATCGGGCATATATTTTGGCATTCCGGCCGCTATCATTATTCTTCAGCCAGATCTTGGATCGGCAATAATATTCTCCTTGATATGGCTATCAATGTTGATGGCTTCTGGCATAAGTAAAAAACATTTCATAATCCTAGTTATCGCTGGGTTAATAGTATCTGGTTTCGGCTGGAATTTTGTCCTTAAAGATTATCAGAAAACCAGGGTGATCTCTTTTCTGAACCCGTATAAAGATCCAAGGGGAGCGGGCTATAACTTAATTCAATCGAAGATAGCGATTGGAACCGGCTATTGGTTTGGAAATGGTCTTGGCAACGGAGCTCAGGTGAAGTTGGGTTTCTTGCCGGAGCCGAAGAATGATTTCGTATTTGCGGCGACGATAGAGCAATTCGGCCTGGTGGGTATGAGTTTGGTTCTGGCCACCATATTGCTTATGCTGTCCCGGATTGTTAATATTGGCAAGCGTTCAAATAATAATTTTGGTCGCTTGTTCTCTATCGGGCTGGCAGTATTTATATTCGCCCACGTTTTCGTAGGGGCCTCGGTCAACATCGGTTTGATGCCGGCCACGGGAATACCATTCCCGTTCCTTAGCTATGGAGGTAGCAATCTAATATCGATAGCTATCGGCCTAGGCGTAATGCAAAATATTAAAAGAAATTCATAAATTTATGTATCTAGAGATAGAATTATTCGAGGATCCGCATAAAGTGATAGTTTACCTCAAGGAGGAGTCGGGCACCGTTGACTTTGTCGAAATAGTAGCAGACCACAAATTTGACCATGTGTTGATAGGCGCTGTTGACAAATTCTTAAAAAAGAATAAGATTAATCCATTGTCTTTGAAGGAGGTTAAGGTGGGTGGGCATATTGACAAAAATAGCTCATCGCACAAGATGGTTCTGGCTTTCGTGAGTGCCTTAAATAGCTAGGGATAAAGCCATTAATTAATTTGCTAGCCTTTAAATAGATATCAACCGGGAGATTAACTATCGAACCGATTGTGGATATTTAAAAGCTAACAATTCCAGCCCTTCCTTGTCGAACACACAAAGTAGATAAAATTTTTAAATCGTTGGGCACGACCTGATAGACCGTGTTCGTTTTTAGCGCGTTAAGAGCTATTTAGACTATTTTTCTTTGTTTGTTAAACTAAATTTCTTAAAAATCGAATTACCGACAGCGTAAGCGGGTAATTGCGATAAAATAATGATGCGCAAAATATTTTCCAAGCATTCGGTAGAAAATTTTGAAGCTCCAAATTTAGTCCAAGTCCAATTGGATTCGTATAGATGGTTTTTGGATCATGGACTCAAGGAATTATTAAAAGACGTATCTCCGGTAGACGACTGGACGGGTAAAGAGCTTAAGCTTAGTTTTTTGGATTTTAAGCTGGACGAGCCAAAGTACAAGGAGAGAGTAGCGCTTGAGAAAAACATAACCTACGAAGCGCCCCTCAAAGTTAAGGTTGGCCTAGAGAACAAAAGAACTGGCCAATACAGAGAGCAGGAATTATTCTTAGCAGATTTCCCCCTAATGACGCCTAGGGGTACTTTTATTATCAATGGTGTCGAGAGAGTCGTCATATCACAATTAATTAGAAGCCCAGGCGCCCTATTCTCATTATCAAAATCAAGTCGCTTTAAGCGATATTTTGGTGCCAAATTAATTCCTGCTCGTGGCGCATGGCTAGAATTTGAAACCGAATATAACGGAGTAATATCAGCCAGGATAGACAGAAAGAGAAAAGTTCCAGTTACCGCTATCTTGAGGGCTTTTGGTATATCTAAAGACGATGATATCAAGAAACATTTTGTAGACGTTGATACCGATGAGCAAACTAAGTTCATATTGTCCACGATTTTAGCTGATCCATCTTCGAACGAAGAAGAGGGCTTAATTGAGATGTATAAGAGGATAAGGCCTGGAGATCCGGCTACGGTTGATAATGCTAGGCAGATGATACATAACATGTTCTTTAACCCGGCTCGTTATGATTTATCAAAAGTTGGCAGATTCAGAACCAACAAAAGATTTAATGAAGAGATCGGCTTAGAAGATCCACAGGAGAGAGTTCTGAGAGCTCAAGATATTATAAATATTTTGAAAGAGATAATTAGGCTGAATAACGATCCTCATTCCGAGCCAGACAACATAGATCACCTTGGCAATAGGAGAGTTAAGACTTTAGGCGAATTGCTACAAGATAGATTGAGAGTAGCTTTTGCCAGGATGGAGAGAATTATAAAAGACAGAATGAGTACCATGGAACCGGAGTCAGTCATGCCGGCACAGCTCATCAATTCTCGACCCTTTGTGGCCGCATTAAAAGAATTTTTCGCTTCTGGTCAACTTTCACAATTCATGGACCAACATAATCCGTTGGCCGAATTAGAGCACAAGAGAAGACTATCGGCTCTGGGTCCTGGAGGTCTAACTCGAGAAAGGGCTAGCTTTGAAGTAAGAGACGTTCACCCCTCACACTATGGGAGGATTTGTCCTATCGCAACTCCAGAAGGTCCTAATATCGGTTTGGTTGGACACTTAGCCTTGTATTCCAAGATTTCTCCTCTCGGTTTTATTCTTACGCCGTATATAAAAGTAATCGACAGTAAGGTTACGGACGAGGTAATATACATGGATGCCACCGAGGAAGAAAGACATATTATAGCTCAGGCCGGAGCCGAAATAGATAAGAATGGTAAGCTTGTTGGCGACAAGATCGTGGCTAGATTAAAAGGTGAGCCTGGTACGGCCATGCCATCGGAAATAAATTATATAGACGTTTCTCCAAGGCAACAGTTTTCTGTAGCCACCTCTTTGATTCCATTCTTAGAGCACGATGACGCTAATCGCGCCTTGATGGGATCGAATATGCAAAGACAAGCTGTTCCGCTGATTATGCCAGAGGCGCCTTATGTTGGAACCGGCCTAGAGGGTAAGATCGCGAAAGATTCGGGATTAGTCACTCTTGCTTCTGAAAATGGAGTAATCAAAGAAGTTGATTCAGGCCACATTACCCTAGAGACTGAGAAGGGCAAGGATATCGAATATGATTTAATAAAATTTGCTAAGTCTAATGCATTCACTTGTATTAATCAAAGGCCAATAATAGCGAAAGGCGACAAAGTTAAAAAAGGACAGCCTTTGGCGGACGGACCGTCTACTGACAAGGGCGAGCTGGCTCTTGGAAGGAATTTAGTTATGGCTTTTATGTCTTTTGACGGATGCAACTTTGAAGACGCCATTGTTCTCTCAGATAGATTGGTCAAGGAAGACATTCTCTCGTCTATTCACATAGAAGACTATTCGACTGATGTTCGTGAGACTAAGCTTGGTCCAGAGGTAACTACTTACGATATTCCGAACGTAGCCATGGAAAGATTGAATGATCTTGATCCAGATGGCGTAGTTAGGGTTGGAGCCGAAGTCAGGTCTCAAGATATTCTAATTGGTAAGATTTCACCAAAAGGTGAGAGCGATTTAACGGCAGAGGAGAGATTGCTAAGAGCTATATTCGGCGAGAAATCTAGAGATGTTAAAGATACGTCACTAAGATTAAGCTATGGTAAGCAGGGCAGAGTTGTTGACGTTAAGACGTTTTCGAGAGACGAGGGTGACAAGCTGGATGTTGGCGTTATCAAAAGAATCCAAGTCTCAGTGGCCGAATTAAGAAAAATTCAAGTAGGCGATAAACTAGCCGGAAGACACGGAAACAAAGGAGTAATTTCAATAATATTACCGAAAGAAGATATGCCATTTTTGCCAGATGGAACCCCAGTTGATATGGTGTTGTCTCCATTAGGCATCATTTCTCGTATGAATATCGGACAAGTACTCGAAGCCCATCTAGGATTAGCTGCTAAAAAATTAGATTACCATGCCGCAACTCCAGCTATGGCCGGACCGACCGAGGAAACAATCAAGGAAGAACTTGAGAAGGCTGGATATCCAGTCGACGGTAAGATTCAACTATATGACGGTAGAACCGGATTACCATTTGATCAAAAGTCATTTGTTGGTGTTACCTATTTCATGAAGCTTATTCACATGGTGGAGGACAAGATCCACATGAGATCTATCGGTCCTTATTCTCTAATTACCCAGCAGCCGCTAGGAGGGAAGGCTCAGTTTGGCGGACAAAGATTTGGAGAGATGGAAGTCTGGGCTCTAGAGGGATATGGCGCGGCACACACATTACAAGAAATGCTAACTATCAAGTCTGACGATGTTTTGGGTCGAGCAAAGACTTACGAATCAATAGTAAACGGTGAGAAGATAAGAGCTCCACATCTGCCGGAATCATTTAAGGTTTTGGTCTCAGAAATAAAGGGCTTGGGCTTAAACGTAGAACTTATCGAAAGATAACTTCACCCAAAATATAAAATGAATCTATCATCTATAAAACTAAAGGTCGCATCGCCAGAAGATATCTTATCGTGGTCATACGGTGAAGTTACAAAGCCGGAGACTATAAACTACAGAACTCAGAAACCCGAGAGAGAAGGGCTATTCTCAGAAGCTATCTTCGGTCCAACTAAGGACTGGGAATGTTATTGCGGTAAGTACAAGAGAATTCGATATAAGGGAATCATCTGCGATAGGTGCGGTGTTGAAGTCACGCGCTCAATTGTTAGAAGAGAGAGAATGGGACACATTAAGCTGGCCGCACCAGTCGCGCATATTTGGTTTTTGAGAGGTGTGCCGTCAAAGATTGCCGCCATACTTGGCGTCTCCTTGCCAGAACTTGAGAAGGTCGTCTACTTTGCCAGCTATGTAGTCATGAAAGTGAACGAAGACTTGAAGGCCGAAGCTATGAAGAGAGTTGAGGGCGAATTTAAGTCTAAGATAAAAAATCTAGCCGAAGGATCAGATGAGGAAAGGGCTTTGAAAGAGTTGAAAGACAGAGAAAGAAATAATCTTAGGAATTTAGTTAAGTACCAAATTATTTCAGAGCTAGACTTTAGAGATCTATCATTAAAATATGGTGAAGTTTTTGAAGCTGGTATCGGCGCTGAAGCTATCCGAAGATTGCTCGAAGATATAAACCTTGAAGATGCAATCGTCAACTTAGAGGCTGAGGCCAAGAATGAGACCAATCCTCTGGAGGCCAAGAAGATGGCAAGAAGGATGAAGTTCTTAAGGGGTATGCATCGAGCCGGAATAAGGCCCGAGTGGATGGTTATAACTATTCTGCCGATTATCCCGCCATCACTAAGACCGATGGTGCCTTTGGATGGTGGAAGATACGCTACGTCCGATCTAAATGATTTGTACAGAAGAGTAATCAATAGAAATAATAGACTAAAGCATTTAATAGAATTAAAGGCGCCCGAAGTAATTACCAAGAACGAGAAGAGAATGCTTCAAGAAGCCGTCGATGCTCTGATTGATAATTCCATGAGAAGAGGTCAGGTTACTACTGCCGCTTCGACTGGGCAGAAGAGGGCTCTCAAGTCTCTAGCTGACATGCTTAAAGGTAAACAGGGACGTTTTAGACAGAATTTACTTGGAAAAAGAGTAGATTACTCAGGCCGAAGCGTTATCGTAGTCGGTCCAGAGATGAGTATGGATGAATGCGGCTTGCCGAAACGTATGGCTCTAGAATTATTCAAGCCTTTTGTTATCGGTATTTTAATTAGAAAAGAATTAGCTCACAACATTAAGTCAGCCGGTAGATTGATTGAGCAAGAGACGCCAGACGTTTGGGCGGCTTTAGAAGAAGCCATGACCGAGAAGCTGGTATTGCTAAATCGTGCTCCAACATTGCACAGATTGTCTGTTCAAGCTTTTAAGCCAACTCTTATTGAGGGTAAGGCTATAAAGGTCCCAGCACTACCAACGACAGCGTTTAACGCCGACTTCGACGGTGACCAAATGGCCGTTCATTTGCCATTGACTGACGAAGCTCAAAAAGAAGCTAGAGAATTGATGTTGGCTTCACGAGGAATACTCAAGCCAGCTACTGGCGAGCCGGTAGCCGTTCCTAAGAATGACGTTGTCTTAGGTGTTTACTATCTAACCAGCATTAACGAGGGTGGAAAGGGCGAGGGTAAGTTTTTTGGAAGTACTGAGGAAGCCATGATGGCTCTAAGTAATGATTTTATAGAATTAAGATCTAAGATCAAAATTCAGAATCCTGACAAGACCGAGGGGCAACCTAGATTGGTAGAGACAACAGTCGGACGTCTAATATTTAATCAGGCATTACCCGAAGGTCACAAGTTCGTAAATAGGACCATAGCCAAACACGACCTAAAGAATATCGAATCAGATATCTGGGATGAGAACCCGTTTGAAGTCATAGTAAAGTTTCTTAATACGATTACGAGTCTTGGATTCAAGTACGCGACCATATCTGGATTGTCTTGGGGTATGGATGACATCAGAATCCCGAAAGAGAAGCCTCAAATCATCGAAGAGGCCGACAAGCTGACCGAAGAGAATATGCAATTATATGAACAGGGATTATTGACTGAGTATGAAAGAAAATCTAGAGCTATTGAAATATGGAATGGTGCTAAAAATAAACTGTCAGTCTTGGTCAAAAAATCGCTAGGCCCCAATGACTCGGCTTACATGATGGTTGAATCGAAAGCCAGAGGAAGCTGGACGGTGCTAGATCAAATGATGGGTATGAGAGGTATTTTCGCTAATCCGTCTGGAGAACTAATCGAACTACCAGTTAGGAGTTCTCTTAAGGAAGGCTTGGCCCCACTTGAATATTTCATTTCAACTCACGGCGCTAGAAAGGGATTAGTAGACACCGCTCTTAAGACTGCAACTGCGGGCTATTTAACCAGAAGACTAGTTGATGTTGCTCAGGATATCGTCATCACCGAAGAAGACTGTAAGGATAAAGAGGGATATATCTTGTATGCCGACGATAAAAAGTTTAGTGGTGATACTCTTGGTAAAAGAATTAAGGGGAGGGTTGTCATGGATGATATTCTTGGCGATGACGGCGAAGTCATAGTTAAGAAGGGCAAAATCGTAGACAAAGAAACAGCCAAGAGAGTAGAAAGCTTGAAACTTGAGAAGATAAGAATCCGATCGTTGCTTAAATGTAAATCTCTAGCTGGTGTCTGCAGAATGTGCTATGGCTACGATCTATCAAAGAATAAATTAGTTGAGATTGGCGAGGCCGTAGGAGTTGTTACGGCTCAGGCAATTGGAGAGCCTGGCACCCAGTTAACCATGAGAACATTCCATACTGGAGGTGTTGCTGGTGGCGGTGCCGACATTACGATGGGTCTACCTCGCGTTGAAGAAATATTTGAGGCCCGACCGCCATCATTTAAGGCTCTTGTCTCTGATGTTGATGGTAAAGTCGTATCCGTGGAGGAGAAGGGAAAGCAGAAAATACTTACTATCCAAGTATCGGGTACAGGTGAGAATAGAGAATACGCAGTTTCTCCAAATATCGCCATCGCCGTAGTTGCCGGAGACTTTGTTACTCTTGGTCAGCAATTGAGCGAAGGTAACATAGACATTAAGGACTTATATCACGTCACAAAGGATGCCGACTTGGTTGCTAGAAATATAATCAGAGAAGTCCAAGCCATCTACTTCCCAACCGGAGATAGTATTAACGACAAACACGTTGAGCTCATTACTCGACAGATGTTTTCTAGAGTGAAGGTCCTAAATCCTGGCGATACAGATTTGCTATCCGGTGATATCATGGAGAAGAGGAGAGTCTGGCAAGAAAACGCCGTAGCCAAGGATGGAGATAAGCTTGAGGCGACCTATGAGCAATTACTATCTGGTATAACTAGAGTATCGTTAACGACTGATAGCTTCTTGTCGTCAGCCTCATTCCAAGAAACGGCCAAGGTATTGATCGAAAGCGCGACAGTTGGTAAGGAGGACTTCTTAAGAGGTCTAAAAGAAAATGTTATTATTGGCCGCCTGATACCAGCTGGTACGGGCCTAAACAGCGAAATTGAGGAGATGATAGAGGAGTAATCAACGAGATAAACAAAACCGCCCCTTTGGGGCGGTTTTGTTTATCTGCCACAATAATTATCCGCCTTTTTACTTGCTAACTTGGCCAGATTATTTGTATACTTATAAGGCAATTAAAATCATGGGAAGACCAAAAAAGAACAAGGAAGTTATTAAGTCACGACCAGAGAAGGGTAGACTAGAAGGGCCATCGCGTTTCGATATAGGTCAGGAAACAAAAAATAGTATTTGGGGGATTTTAAGTTTTATTCTTGCCGTTGTTAGCGTTCTCAGTTTTATTGGCCGTGCCGGTCAGGGCGGAGCATTGTTTGATTCTTTTGCTCGTTCTCTTTTTGGCTGGGGATTTTTTATAATACCGGTAGCACTAGTTCTGCTGGGCGTAGCTTTTATTAAATCTATATCTAGAAAAATATACTTTAGCGCCGTATTTGGCACAATCCTATTCACTCTAGCTACGTTGGCTATATTTTTTATTTTTGGAGAAGGCTCTTTCAATGTTCGCGTTACTCAGGGCGGCTACTTGGGTATTATACTGGGCTTGCCGCTTCTTAAGTCCGTTGGATTCGTAGCCTCGGCTATAATCTTGGTGGCGCTTATCCTTATATCGGTATTAGTGTCTTTGGATGTATCGATTACTGGACTATTTTACAAGAACGAAGTTGATGAAGAAGTTGATGAGAAGAAGGAAAGACTGACAGATAATGTTGTGGTGAAGAGGAATAACGAAGTGGTTGAAGATAAAAAACCGATGCAAGAAGCTAGGCCGGTAGCTAGACCAGTCAAGGCGGAAATTACCGACAAAGAATTCGTCATTAAGAACATGAAGCCTGGCAATTGGGCTCTACCACCAACAACCTTTTTGCAGGAAGATCAGGACTCTCCGGCTACGGGTGATATAAACGCCAGCGCCATGATCATCAAGAGAACCCTTGGGAACTTTGGCATAGACGTTGAGATGGGCGAAGTCTCAATTGGCCCGACAGTTACTCAGTATACGATGCGTCCAGCCGTGGGCGTAAAATTGTCTAAAATTACAACTTTAAATCCAGACTTATCTCTGGCTCTAGCCGCTCATCCTCTTAGAATTGAGGCTCCAATTCCTGGCAAAGCTTTAGTTGGCATCGAAGTTCCTAATAAAAAAGTGGCTCTAGTTGGATTAAAGAATATGTTTGAGGAAGAAGATTTTCTTAAATCTAAAAATTTCTTACCACTAGCACTCGGAAGAGATGTTTCAGGTGGAGCTGTTTTCGCCGGTTTAGATAAGATGCCGCACTTACTCATCGCCGGAGCGACCGGTACTGGAAAGTCTGTAGCTATTAATTCGATTCTGTTGTCTATGTTGTATAAGCACTCTCCTGACGTCCTGAAAATGATTTTGGTAGATCCAAAGAGAGTAGAGCTAAGCTTGTACAATGACATTCCTCATCTAATCACGCCAGTCATCACCGATAATAAGAAAGTTCTAGGAGCTTTACGCTGGGCGGTGACTGAGATGGAACGCCGCTATGAAACATTGCAAAAAATGGGATCTAGAGATTTATTCTCATATAATGCCAAGATGACCGAGAAGTCGGAACCATTGATGCCCTTCATTGTTATAGTTATCGATGAATTGGCTGATCTTATGGCTTCTTATGGACGAGATGTTGAAGCGGCAATTGTTAGGCTGGCTCAAATGTCTCGTGCTGTCGGTATTCATTTGATAGTTTCAACTCAGAGGCCATCGGTAGAGGTTATAACTGGACTGATCAAGGCCAACATCACATCGAGGATTGGCCTACAGGTGGCGAGTCAAGTTGATTCAAGAACCATATTGGATATGGGCGGAGCCGAGAAATTGCTTGGCCGCGGTGATATGCTTTTCTTGTCGGGAGATACATCCAAGCCTAGAAGACTTCAAGGGCCAATGGTAACCGAGAAAGAGGTAAAGGATGTCGTTAAATTCTGGAAGACTCAGGCCGAGAAGATGGAAGTAACCGAAGAAGCGGGGTTAACTATTGATTTCGAAGCCAAGTCTTCGAGCGGTGGCGGTGGATTTGGCGGTGATGGCGGCAATGAAGAAGACGATATGTACGAAGAGGCCAAAGAGACCGTAATTCAAGCCGGAAAAGCTTCGGCTTCCTTGTTGCAGAGAAGACTAAGAGTCGGCTACGCTCGGGCCGCTAGATTACTAGATATACTCGAGGATAAGGGCATCATCGGCCCGGGCGATGGCGCCAAGCCTAGGGAGGTTTATGTTAAGCCCGAAGGTATGGCGGTGTCTGGCCCCATGGCATATGGCGAGTCAGGTATAAACGCCGATACACCCGAAGCCGAGAGACAAGAAGATCCAGTATAATAATTAAACAAATCGCACCACCTAGGGGGTGCGATTTGTTTACAACTGATTTGATTTCCAGATAATTTCACATATACTTTTATTACTAATTAATCCAACTTTATGGCTAAGAAACAAGAGGACAAACAGCATATCCAAGATGGTAAAAATAAGTCAGTAGACTTAATGGTGAAGGAGATACAAGAGAAGTATGGTGATGGATCTATTATGAGACTTGGGAATGTTGCTAAGGTAGACGTAGACGTCATCCCAACGGGGTCTATTTCGCTTGATTTAGCCCTAGGCGTGGGGGGTATCCCCAGGGGTAGGGTAATAGAGGTATTTGGCCCAGAAAGCTCTGGTAAAACGACCCTGGCGCTTCACATAGTTTCTGAGGCTCAGAAGCTTGGTGGAGTTGCTGCTTATATCGACGCTGAACATGCCCTAGATCCAGAATATGCCAAGAAGATTGGTGTTAAGATCGATCAACTTTTGATATCCCAGCCGGATACTGGAGAGCAGGCCCTGGATATACTCGAGAGCCTAGTTAAATCTGGCGGTGTAGACATCGTGGTGATCGATTCGGTAGCAGCGCTTACTCCTCGCGCAGAGATTGAGGGGGAGATGGATCAGCAGCACGTGGGTGGCCAGGCTAGACTCATGTCGCATGCTCTAAGAAAGTTGACGGCTATTGTTGCAAAATCGAAGACGTCTGTCCTATTCATTAATCAATTGAGGCAGAAGATTGGCATTATGTTCGGTAATCCAGAGACTACTCCTGGCGGCCTAGCCTTGAAGTTTTATTCTTCTGTTAGAATAGATATTCGACGCTCGGCCCAGATCCAAAATGGTGAGAAAATCGTGGGCAACAGAACTAAGGTTAAGATTGTGAAAAATAAAGTTGCGCCACCATTTAGAACTTGCGAGTTTGATATTATGTATAATGAAGGCATCTCAAGATATTCGGATGTTGTTAATTCGGGCGTGCGCTATGGTGTTTTAACTAAGGCAGGAAGCTGGTTTAATTATGGAGAGGTAAGGCTGGGGCAGGGTATCGAAGGCTCACGGCAATTTATAAAAGAAAATCCAAAAGTAGAGAAGGAGATAGTTGAGAAAATTAAGGCCGCAGCTGTTCTGGAGGCGTAGGTTATTAATAATTTATTCGAACTAAAAAGACGATGGCATCTGCCATCGTCTTTTTAGTTCACTCTTACTTAACTACGGTTTGATTTCTCGTGTATGGCATCATAGCCATGTATCTAGCGAGCTTAACGGCATTAGCTATTAATCTTTGATGTTTATTGCAGAGTCTATTCCTACGAGATGATCCGATCTTAAATTGAGAAGTCACAAACTTTCTCAAGAATTGGGTATCTTTGTAGTCGATAAACTCAGTTTTCTTTTGGCAAAAATCGCAATTCATTTTTTATTTTATTTCTTAATTATTTTTTAGAATGGTAGGTCCTTCTCTTTTATAGCCATTTCGTCTTCTTCGATGCCGGCATGCAATGGCTCGTTCTCGTCTATTATGGGGATATCAGCATCAGCTGTCTCGGCGGTAACGCTGGGCTTGTTGGCCGCTGGTCGGATATCGCTTACGAAGCTATCAGATTGATCACTATTGCTTGCGCCAGTAGTTCTCGGTCCAAGCTGTAGATTCTCAGCGATTATCTCGGTGGTGTATCTTTTAACGTTGTCTTGGCCCGTCCAATTCCTGGTCTGCATCCTACCCTCGATCATCACTAAGCCGCCTTTCCTTAGGAACTTACTGGCAACTTCTCCTAATTTGGCCCAGGCGATTACGGTGTGATATTCAGTCGCCTCGCGTCGGCCAGTCTGGTCGGTCCAGACTCTATTGGTGGCCATCTTTATGGTGGTCACCGTCAGTCCAGATGGAGTTGATCTGGCTTCCGGATCTTGGGTCAACCTTCCGATTAAATATACTTTATTGAGATTCATATATTTTGTTTATTTTTTTAGCCTACTATAGATTCTCGATTATAGTTTCGAGTTGCTCGTCTAGTTGTTTGCTGTCTTTTTCTGGCACCTTGACTTGCTCTCTCTTCTCGAATCTCTCTCTGGCTTTCTGTTGTCTAGCAATAGTTTTACTGCGTTGCTTGTCGGAAGGCAACTTAACTATGAGATATCTAAAGACATTAACATCTGCCTTCATAAACTCATTCAGATTATTAAGCATTTCGCCATCTTTGGTGCTAAAATGCATATATCCGAAGTAGCTACCCTTGTGATGCAGAACTGGGTAGGACAGTCTAGTCCTAACTGGTTCTTTCGAAAGGGTTATGTTGGCACCATTCGAAGTAACGAAACCTTCAATAGCGCTTCTGGCCTCTGGTATCTTTGATTCTTCCAAGTCTGGGGTCATATGAAAAGCCAGCTCGTAATTCTGCGAATCTTCTTTCATTTTGTGGTCTTCATGTGAGGCGACAGATGGTACCTCATAGAGGTCCCAATGGTTATTCTATCGACGACCACGAAGCCGTTATTTATCGTGCCTATATGCTAACAATTTTATTGTTACTTGTCAAACTAGATTTTGATCTCTACGACGTCACCTTCTTGAATGATGTAGTCGCGGCCAACTGTATGTATCTGGCCTTTTGATTTAGATTCTGACCAGCCTCCACATTCGAGTAGTGTTTTCCAGTTAACGACGTCAGCTCGGATAAATAGTTTCTCAAAATCAGTATGGATGGCGCGCGAAGCCTTGGGGATAAAGTCTCCGATATGGGCCGTCCAAGCCCTGGTCTCATCTTCGCCTGTGGTCAAGAAGGTCAGGAGGCCAAGGGTTTTATAGCTTTCTTTTATCAAGCGATCTAGTCCACTTTCCGGCAGTCCAAACTCGGTTAGATATTCTTTTTTTTCTTCTGGCACTAGTTCAGATAGGGTTAATTCTAGCTTGTTACACATTACGATGTATGGCGCGTTGGCGAACATTTTCTTAAGAGCTTCATCGGGCTCCCATTTGTTCATAATTTGATCTTCTGAGACGTTTATCACGTATAGGAATTTTTTGGCCGTAAGGAGATTTAGCTCTTTGGCTAAGTTAACTTCTTCTTCGGACAGTTCGAGTTTAGATATGATCTCGCCAGCGTCTAATTGTTTTTTAAACTTTTCTAAAATATGCATTTCGGCTTGGGCATGCTTGCCCTCGATCGTTTGGAATTTGGCCAGCTTAGATGTTTTTTCGATTCTCTTGCTTACCGTTTCCATGTCGGCCATTACGAGTTCAGTATTTATAATTGATGTGTCATCGGCTGGATCAATGCGATTGTGAACGTGCGTAATGTTGCCATCGACGAATGCGCGTACAACTTGAGCAATGGCATCGACTTCCCGAATATTAGCCAGGAATTTGTTGCCCAATCCTTCGCCCAATGACGCGCCCTTAACTAGCCCGGCGATATCCGTAAATTCAATAGTGGTATTTATTATTTTTTTCGAGTTTGATAGCTGGGCCAGGGGAGCAAGTCTTTCGTCTGGTACGGCAACGACGCCGACGTTGGGGTCGATAGTGGTGAATGGATAATTTTGAATATCTACTTGTTTGTTGGTAACGGCCTTGAACAGTGTAGATTTTCCGACGTTTGGTAATCCGACAATTCCGATAGATAATGACATAGGATCATGGTAACAAAAATTTACAAAAAACCAAGCTTAGTATCCCATGCATCGAGTGTATCTCTGGTTACGGCTGGGATAGTACGTGGTTTGACTACGCATTGACCTAATTAGTATATCTGTTACCCTGGCTCTAGCGTCATTTACAAGAGGTGCGTAATGAGACATCCTCAACTGGTTCGAAGCGCGGCTTTGGCCTTATTTATCGTAGCACTACCTAGCCTGGCCTTATCGCAGGATAATGAAGGTGAAAAGCAGAACTATAGGGGTAAATATGAAGTTTCTTTGTGGCTGGAATTAAATACTGGCTTTTCAGACTATAGACCAGTGTTCGATAAGGATTATAAGAAGCTTTTCTTGCCCATCGGAGGGATAGAAGAGCTTGATACAAAAGCTAGGATATCTACCCTTGGAATTCGGCCCGTTTTTGCTATAGCCCTGCATCGAGGTAAGATTAATGTCACTCTACCGATTTCCTATAGAATCGCTGATTGGAGCTTATCGGAGGTCAATGATTCAACTCCTCATGGCCTAGTTAGTCTGACGACTATCGATTGGTGGGATAGGGTTATCGCTGGGGATGTGGTATCTAGCCATTTCAGTCCTCGAGTCGGTTTAGCTATGACCTTTGGCAGAATCGAAATCTCTCCTTCGATACAGCACTATCAGCTAAAAGAAAGAAGGTATCGGGGTATTGACTGTGTGGGTTGCGGGAATAGCTCGGAAGTATACGAAAGCAAGGTGTTAGAAAGCGGTGTTAGTCCACGCATCGAATTTGTGTGGTTGGCTCGTGGTTTCGGAGAGAGAAAGAGCGATTACGCTCCAGATCCAGTCTTTAACGGTTTAAGTGTCGCCTATGAACGAGTTGGATCTAAATATTGGCGATTAAGTATCGCCCTTAGGATGCTTGGTATCGAATTAAAAAAGTGAAGATTTTGCCCCTACTCGGGGCCTTTTTATTTCTACAAAGAAAGATAAATTAGTTTGGATGAGAGAGGTGCTGTAGCGGGAATGGGATCATACAAAGAGAATAGGAAGTAACTTCGGAGAGTCTATAGGATGGAATAGCTCACTTAAATCGCAGTGGAGCTCTATGTTAAAGCAAAAGGGCGTAGCTGTGATATACTTCTGATGTATGGGAGACATTTTTAAAGCCTACGATGTCAGGGGAATATATCCGACCGAACTGGATGAAAATCGAGCCTATTTAATCGCGAAGGCCACTGTTAAATCTCTAGGTGCCAAAAAAATCGTAGTTGGTCAAGATGAGAGGAGCTCATCGCCGGGAATAAGCGAAGCCGTGGTACGTGGAGCGGTAGAAATGGGCTGTGACGTGATTTACATCGGTCAGACGACAACTCCTATATTTTACTTCACAGTTAACCACCTGCAAGTAGATGGAGGCATTATGATAACTGCCTCGCATAATCCGATTGAGTATGGTGGACTAAAGATAGTCGGCAGAGATGCCATAAGCGTTGGTCTCGAAAACGGTCTTGCGGAGATAAGAGATATCTCGAATGGAGAAATTGGATTGGCTGATAAGCGTGGCAATTTGATCAAAAAAGATGATGCGCTTGATAATTACGTGAGTTGGATTTTAGACAACGAGAAGATAAAGCCTGGAGAGCTTGATAATTTCAATATAGTAATCGATATTGGCGATGGTCCAGTTTTTAGGTCAATGAAGAGAGTCTTGGATGCTATTCGTATTAATTACACGAACCTTGGTGGGAGCTTCTTAAGCGGCAAGTCTCCAAATCCATATCGTCCTAGTGCGCTTGATGCCCTAATAGTTAAGATTAATAATGATAAATTCGATTTTGGAATATCTCTTGACCTTGATGGCGATCGTTTAGCGATAGTGTCTAATGATGGAATGATCGTCTCGGTGTCGAGTATATTAGCAATGTTGTGGCAGCAGTCGTTTGGCCTATGGAGTAAACCTAAGATTGTATATACGGCCAACATGTCCAAAAATGTTGTAAGAATTTTTGGTCATCGGGGCATTATATCTAAGATAGGTAGAGTAGCTGTAGCTAATTCAATGCGAGGCAAGAAGGCTAGCCTTGGTGCAGAAAATTCAGGCCACATATTTTTTAAGGAAGCCAACTATTCTGAATGCCCAGAGATGGTAATTATTAGACTACTCAAAGTTCTCAAAGATAAAAAGGCATCCATATCTGAAGTGATAAAAACATTGTCTGGCGAATATGTCGGTTCTGGCGAGATCGCTATAGCGACTGATAAAGACTGGAAAGACGTGATCAATATCGTTAAGAGCAAATATTCCAATGGTAAGATTTCAGAGTTGGACGGCGTGTCAATTGATTTTAACGACTGGTGGTTTAACTTGAGGTCAAGCAACACTGAGCCGCTTATGAGGTTGTTTGTTGAGGCAAAGAGCGGGGAGTTGCTGAACGAGAAGAAGAATGAGCTAATTAATTTCATAGATAAGAACAAGAGCGTATAGAATTTTAATGGCGGTCTTCTAAACCTGAAGGCCGCCATTGTTTTTCAGCCCGTACTCAAGAAAGCCACAGTCTCGCTCTAAACGCTCTTACATAAGATTAATCAACCTAAAACGCCCATATGGGCGTTTTAGGTTGATTAATCTGAGCTTAGACTTCCAGTATGACTGGCAAGACCATTGGTCGACGTTCTGTCTTTTGGAACAGGAACTGTCCAACCTGATTTCTAATTTGATCTTTGAGATAAGCCAAGTTCGGATTTGTTATGTTCTGGGCTTCTACTATATATTTTATTTTCTTTCTAATTTGGCCTAGCAACTCTTTATTGTCTTTAAGGTATATAAAGCCACGAGAGATTATATCGGGACTACCCTTAACTTTTCCGTTATTGGCATCGACTAGGGTAATGACAACGATGAATCCATCGGCGGCCAGTATCTGCCTATCACGCAGAACAACATTGCCAATATCGCCGATACCAAGGCCGTCAACAAAGACATAGTCTGATGGCGCTTGTTTCTTATCAAACCACCATTTATCTTTTTCGACGTGAGTAACCGTTCCATTGTCGGCAATTATGATGTTGTTTTCGGGAATTCCTTCCTCCATGCCTAAGAATTTATGATTCACCATCATGGAATATTGTCCATGAATTGGCATCAAGAATCTAGGCTTAATTAGCTGGATCATTCTTCTTAGATCTTCTTTGCTACCGTGCCCGCCGGCATGAATATCTAGCATTTTATAATTAAATACCTGAGCTCCATTTCTGTAGAGTTGATCTTTTAGGAACTGAACATTCCTTTCGTTGCCTGGGACGACCGAAGAAGAGAATATGTACGTATCTTTCTTGTGTGTCTGTAGGTGCTTATGCTCTCCGCTAGCGATTCTCATGAGAACGGCATTGCCTTCGCCTTGCGCTCCGGTAACTATGGCAGTTACTTTCTCTCTTGGATAATTGTGAACCTCATCCATTGTTATCTGAGTGCCTTTTTGGAGTTTCAGATATCCAAGCTTTTTACATATTTCGACATTGCTCTTCATCGAATAACCATCGAACACAACCTTACGACCGAATTTCTCGGATATAGTTATGATCTGTTGGATACGGTTGATAAGAGATGCGAAGGTTCCAACGATGACCATGCCCGTAGAATCTGAGAATAATTTCTCCAAGTTCTTGGTAACATCTTGTTCGGAGAGTGAGTGACCTTCGGATTCAGCTCCAGTTGAGTCGGACATCAGTAACAGCACGCCCTCATCGGCGATCCTTTTCATCTCTTCTATGTCTGCTGGCAAATCATTGACTGGGGTATCGTCGAATTTATAGTCAGACGTGTGAACGACATGTCCAAGAGGAGTTTTTATGACTATCTCTAAGTCGTCAGGAATTGAATGGTTTATTCTCAACACCTTCACCGAAATCTTATCGCTGATCTTAATCTCGTCTCCAGCCTTAACCTCGTTCACGACTAGAGGTTTCTGGAATTTGAAGTCGTCCTGCCTCTTAATCATTATGGCTCGAGTTAGGGGAGCGGCGTATATATCTGGGTCGCCAATCTTATCTCTAAGGAACGGCAAAGCTCCGATGTGATCCATATGACCATGAGTAAAGAACATGGCCTTAACCATATCTTTTTTATCTTCTAACCATCCAACATTAGGTAGGATGGAATCAATACCGGGCATATTTTCTTCTGCCCATCTCAATCCGCAGTCAATCAAGATAATGTCATCATCGTATTGGATGGCCGACATATTCCTGCCGATCTCACCTAAACCGCCCAGATGGACAATTTTAAGCCCTCCGGTTTTGCTATCGGTTTCCTTGTAGTTCGGATCTTTATCGGTCCTAAAGACTTTTATGCGTCTTACGACCGGTTTTGACCATTCACGACCGCGGCCACCGCCGCGAGGGGACTTCTTTTTCGGCATAGCCGGAGAAGTCGTTGGTGCAGCCGGAGCCGATGTGGCTGTGGCTACTATTTTTTCTTCTATCATTTCGATTTCTATAACTGGATCTGGAAAAGATTAGTCAAATTAAAAACTGTACTAAAGCTAATTTCGAGATCCTAAATTAAAAAGTAATTTACAAAAAGTGGGCGGGGGGAGATTTGGTCACGAATCACGGCTCACCGTCGTTCGTCGTGTTCGCGACCCCGCCTCGTGGTTGCATCTGCTGACGCAACATCGCTCCGGCTTTCAAATCTCCCAACACAACAAATAAATTTGTTGTGTTGCCACTATTTCAATTATTATTCTGTGGGCGGGGGGAGATTTGAACTCCCACGGGCTTGCGCCCATAGCGCTCTGAACGCTACGTGTCTGCCAGTTTCACCACTCGCCCGGTGAATCTATGAGTTAGTTGTTCCTAGCTCTTTTGTATTCGTCTATGATCGGGGTTGGCGCGGGAGCTATTCCTAGTGATTCTGCCAAATAAAAACTTGTCCAAAGACCAAAAATGTAGTTTTCTAACACCTTTTCTAGTAGCGAACTACTAGGAGAGACATTAACAGTAGAATAAGTATACCCTAGTTTGGTTAAAATTGCAATGGTGGCCTCGATGCTTTTGGCTATTCTCGGATCGTCTTTCTGGTCCCGAATTATGATGGGATGAATCGAGTTTTGTGAGGCGGCCAGGCCTTCCAGCTCGTTATGATTTAGCGCTGGAAAGTAATTCCACGCTGCCGGAACTTTAGCATTCTCATTAAATAATGTCTTCCAAAAACCTGCTAGCTTTCTCCATTTAAACGATGAGTACATCAGAGGAGTTCTCTTGCCAATGCTTTCGGCTATAATCTTAGCTTCTTTTTCTAATCTATCTTGATCTATAGATACGTTGCCGAGCTCAATGCCTAATATACCTAGAAGAGCTCCCAACTCATAGCCAGCTCCCAGTCTAGCCGGGAAATTATCATCTTCAAGGTCGACGTAGGGGACACCTCTTTCTTTAGCCATATCTATCATTTTGCCGCCTTTAGATATGACAACCACTGGTAGGCCTCTATCTATCGCCGCGCTTAAGGCGGAGATCGTCTCTTCGGTGTTGCCCGACCAAGACATGCAGATAACTAAGCTTGATTTATCTATCCAGCCGGGCAAGTCATAGTCTCGGTTAATAAAAACCTTGGGGCGGCTATCCTTATTCTGCTCTGATGTCAGCATCCAGAGTATCTCTCCAGCAACAATAGACCCGCCAATGCCAGCGATTACGTAGTCGTCATATTCTCGATCTAACTTCTTTTCAGTTCCTAGCTTGTAGCCAGCTTGTAGCTGATCCGTAAAGCCTCGTATAACCTCTTTCATTTTGATTTTTTGCCTCGGAGGTGGATGTGAGTTTTGAGAGGCCCGCGCAGGCTCGACTGGAGCCGAGCGAGAGGGTGATTTCTCAGTAGAGAAATACAGCCCGTACTCGAGAAACTTATAGCCACCGTAGATTTATTTAGATGATCTCTTGGTATTAATATACCATTTTTCGACATTAACGAAACGGTCAGATGGCATCGAGATAATTTTGGTTTTAAATCCCTTAATGTCCTTTGCCTGGCCGTATAGGTAGTCTGGGTTATACAGGAATATCGCGGGGATATCCTCGATGACTATTCTTTGAAAGTCGTCATATTTTTTCATTCTCTCGATTGGATTGAGAGTCTGGCGTGCTTCTTCTAGTATTGTATCTGCAGTCTTGTTGTCGTATAGGGCTAGATTTAGTCCCTTGTCTTTCTTCTGGGATGAATGCCATAGCGTAAATGGATCTGGATCTATGCTCAGAATCTCTCCAAAAAGCAAAATCTCGTAAGCCCTTTCTCTTATGGTTTGTTGAAGTGCGGCGATGGGTAGAACTTCGATATTCACTTCAAAGCCAATTTTTCCCCACTGCTCTTTAAGGATGTCGGCCGCTTCGGATAATTCGGGCCAGGTTGAGGTGGTTATTTTTATGGTTAATCTTTTTTCGTTTTTGCCAGTTCCTTTTCTGAGAACGCCTCTCTCGTCCGGGTTAGTCCATCCAGTCTCTTTCAATACCTGCTTAGCCAACTCAGTATCGAAATCATATTTCTTAACTTCGTTATTTATATCTATAACGTCGCCCACCAATGGCGAGTTAACTATGCTACCATGCCCGTCCAACACTTTATTTATGATCTCTTGGCGATCTGTGCCATAAGCCAAAGCTAATCTAATATTTTTATCAGCTAGTACCTCGCTCTGATTGGTGTTCATGAAGGCTCCAAAATATCTTGGCATCTTAAGCTCCTGCACGTTGAGCCTGTTCCTGAATTTAACCTTATCTAGATTTACGGGAGAGATGTATCCAAGATTCTGGATATCATTTCTATTGTAGGCCTCAATGAGTTCAATCTCTGAGGCATAGAAATTTAATTTTATAGTGTCTATGTGGGCCCTCCCGTCGTAATAGTTCTCATTAGCGGAAAGTTCGTAGGAGGTTATTGTGCCTGTGTTATCTTTCTTTAACTTATTGAACTTATACGGTCCGGAGCCGATTGGCTTGAGATTGAGTTCGGATAGAGAGAAATTTATCGGCTTTACTTCTTGCCAGACATGCTTCGGCAATATATTTAGAGTCAAATTATTCAAAAATTGGGCATACTTATCGTTTAATTTTAATATTAGAGTCAATTCGTCGACTTTTTCGACGGTGACGCCAGTCCAGTTGGCTTTCTGAAGGCTGCCATAGTCCGAGCTCTGAGCGGTTTCAATAGTAAACAAAACATCATCTGCCGTTAGCGCTACGCCGTCGTGCCACTTTATGCCCGGTTTAAGATAGACGGTATATTTTAGGCCATCACTAGATATGTCGTATGACTTTGCTAGGTCGGGGACTAACTTACCCTCTTCGTTATATTTTAGAAGTCCCGAGTATATTAAGCTTACTAGATCTCGATCGGCGTCATTGGCTTGAGATAGAAGTGGATTTATGTGGCGTGGCTCTCCGACGATACCTTCAACAAAAGAGCCTCCATAATCTGGAGTCTCTTGGGTGTAGTGTCTGTAAGCGGTAACCGGAATAGATAATAATGAGCCTAATATAATTACCAAAAAACTGAAGATGATATATCTTTCTTTGGTGGATAATATTTTAGAAAGAAGTCTAGCCTTTTCTTCTAGGCTTTTGAAAAAGCGCTTTTTTGGTTTTATAGCTGGTAGCTTGTTGCTATCTTCGGGCTTGTAACCAAAAAAATCATCCAATTGGTTTTCGCTTTTAAGCATTGTCTTTAGATTAACGAGTGAATAATCCCCAGATAGAAGTAGCTAGGAATAAGACGGTAATGACGATTGTGAAATAGAATATGGTTTTCTCGGCTCCGCGCTTTGTTGAATATTCCATTGATGAGCCACCTAGCGCCGAAGAAAGTCCACTGCCTCTTTGCTGAAGCAGGATTGAGATTGTTAGAAGCACGGCTAGAACTATTTGTACGTAGGGTAAGTATTTGATCATTTTTATTATTTTTTTGTGTACTAGTCTATTGTTTTCGTGAAAGTCGCCACTACCATGTTTACTAGGCTTACTATGAGCGTTGCCCAGACCAAAGTAGTCAGGTTGTTAATTGCGACTGATACGAAGGCGTAATCGACTAACCACAGCATTAATGCATTAATTACGATTATAAATAAGCCTAGAGTGATGATTATTATTGGCGACAAAACTAATTTGAGCGCCGGACGGACTATCATATTAAGTAGTCCCAGGGCTACTCCAGCCAATAGATATTCTTTAATCCCGCCAGTTATAATAAAAGCTGGCGATAGGAAGTATGTCGCCACATAAAGTGCAGCGGAATTGCCCAAGATTCTGATTAGAAAACCTAGCATATGTTAACTTATTTGCGATTTAAATGATATCATACGGGTCAAAAATATCAATGGCAATGATCGCTTGGATAATCACTTGTTCGACATGTCAGAATTTCCCAGCGAGAAATTCTGACTAATTTCCTCGGCTCGCTCGTCCTTCTCCGGCAGTCGCCGGATTAGGACACCTGCCCGCTCGCCTCCGGATTGTCTCACAAGTGACTATCCTCGCTATTTTAGGTAGATGCGAAGCCTTAGTCATTTTGTGCAAGTTTTAATCTGTGCAAGCGAAAGCTCAAGTCTACAGCGAGAACTCGCGCAGGCGTTTCGGCTATAACATATTTGATATAGCCCCGAAGGGGCGATAAGAAAACGGATCTTCGAAATGCCGAGCGTGTAGATAGTCGAGCTCGCAGGAAGCGAGAACTATCGGTTGAGTCGTGGGCTTGGGCTGGAGCGACTTGACTATCGGTGCAAAGAAATGATTAAGGCGTAGTCATATTTCTGTGGAGTTTGCGGTAGTAGCTGATGGCGAAGCGGTGAGCTTCGGCGTCGACATTGAGAACTATGTTTCTGACGTCAGCTGGAAGCTTATCCAATTTGATAGGCAACTTGCGTCCGCGTATGTATATGTGACTGCCGACGTGTTTCTCATTTTTCGTCAGAGACAATAGCGCAATATCTTTTGGCACTATGCTCGAGGCTATATTCAATTGTCCCTTGCCGCCATCTATTATCACTAGGTTGGGCTTTGCCCATTCTGAATGCCTGAAACGCCTAGTCAAAATCTCTTTAAGCATGCGAGTATCGTCTGAGACATTTGAATCTCTAATTTTAAATTTTCGGTAACCACTTTTATCTGCTAACCCATTCTTAAATGTGACCATTGACCCAACGGCGTTGATGCCCTGAATATTAGATATGTCGTAACCCTCTATTCTGACGGCGCTAGTTAGTCCGAAAAATTTCGCAATAGTCTCTAATTTTGAATTATGATCTTCGTCATTAATTCTTTTATCGATTATTTGCGAGTTTCTGAATATTTTTTTAATTGCATCAAGCTTATCTCTGATCTTGATGGCTTCGTCGAATCTTTCTTTCTTGCCTAAGATAATCATTTTTTTCTTTAAGCTTGTCACGATATTATTTCTCTTTCTCGCTAAAATCTTCTTAATGATGTATATATTCTTGTCGTAATTCTTGATTTCATCTTTGGTAGCTTCACGTTTTTTTAGACAGCAAAAACCAGAACAATTACCAATATGATAGTTGAGACAATAGTTATTGTGAAGTTGTTTACAGGTACAGTAGAGGAATGCTCTTCGAAGTTGCTTCAATGTGGTTTTGAGTGCCGTGCTATCGGTGAATGGCCCGATGTCTTGGATGCTCATCGGCTGACGAACAATCGTTATTCTTGGAAATTGATCATCGGAAAATTGGACATATGAGTATTGTTTGTCATCTCGTAAAACTATATTGAACTTTGGACGCAGCTTCTTTATCAGCTGGGCTTCCAAAATCAGAGCTTCAATATCGGAATCGGTGTTTTGAAAGTTTATGATGGTAGCTGCCTGGATCATGGTCGTTATTCTAGTATCCGTGGGTCGGGAATAGCTCTTGAGCCTATTCTTTATATTATTGGCCTTACCTACGTACAAAATTGCATCTTTATTTCTAAATATGTATATTCCTGACCCATTTGGGGCTTTTGCTATGATATTTTTGAGTTTTCCGGCTATCATTTGGACCTAAGTATACCCTAAAATACACTATTGACAAACGGGGTATAAGTGTGCTATAATGGGCATACAGTACGGTACAATTTGATTCAGCATCGTAAACTCGAAATGGAGCCGTTGGCTCCAAGAGGACGAAGATGGCAATCAGGAATGAGCTTCGGGTGGCGTTTGACGCATTGCGGGAGCGGATCATCCGCGACAAGACCAAGCGTCTGCCGGATCTGAGCGCGGCCATCGAGGCGGCGTTCGAGGTTGGCGACGACGAAGAGGTCGATCGTATGATGGGCCTCCGCGAGAGGCTCGAAGCGACGATCGAGATCGATGAGCTGGAACTGCGCCTTCTCGGCAACGAGATCGGCCAGCCGTTCCGGCAAAACGACGTCGTCGACGTACGCATCATCTCGTGGGGCCTGGGCGGCAAAGGCCAGGCCGAGGTGAAGATCGCGGCTCGCGACGGGAAAACCGTCGTTCGCCACATGCATCTCATCAATGGGCGTGATCGCTACGGCAACCGCTATGCGACATTCTAGGAGGAGGAAATCATGACGCAGGTACTCGGCAAGACTCCGGCGGGCAAGTTGAAGGTTCTCGTCGACGGACGTGAGTGCGAAGGCTGCCCCGGCAGCCTGATCGCCACCCACGAGCCGGGCATTTTCACCAGAGAGGGCGAGTTCATCGCTCTGCCGGTGGTGAGCGACGTCGAGACGCATCAGCTCGCGGTGCCCACGGTCGACGGCCAGTTCCTCTTCTTGTAGGGACCAGCTCTCGGCGACGGCGCCAGGACGGGTCGGAGGCAAAGTCTCGACCAACTAACGGCAATCGCCGCCGTCCCGTCCACTCCAACAACAAAAATAGACTGCGCGATGTGCGCAATCAGGAGCGTCGAATGCCAGGTTGAACGCCACGGTGATGGGTTCCGGAAAAAACCCTCGGGTCAAAGCAGGCATGACCTTGGAACAGAACCTGTAAGCGGCACGCGAGTGCCGCTTTTTTTCATGCTTTAAAACTGCGCTTCGCCCCATCCATTTTTTCATCTTGTCCTCGACTACGCCAAGTCTAATCGATAGAGAAACAATGATGCAGGCGAGGACACGATGAAAAGATACTATTGATGGCGCCGCCATTGTTTTTTACTCGCTATCTGATTACCATGTCTGTATGGATTATTTGCGGGATTCAATTCTTGCGACATTGGCCTATTACGACATCTTAGACATGTCGCTGACTCATCTTGAGGTTTATAAATTTCTCATTAACCCAGCGAGAGTTTATAGAAGCTCAGAAGAAATAAAAGACGCTTCACTGCATGACGTTATAGCCATGCTAGCCAAAATGGTTAAGTCGGAAACGATTGGCCAAAAAAATGGTTTCTATTTTTTACCGAGAAAGGATGAGCTATACGACTTAAGAATAGCTAGGGAGAAAATTGCTACTCAGAAATGGAAAAAGATGATGAGCTTGGCTAAGTGGTTTGCGATTGTGCCATATTTGCGCGGGCTGTTCGCTAGTGGCTCAATGGCGGTGGGTAATGTAAATGAGAAAAGTGATTTTGATATTCTAGTTATCTCTAAGTCTGGGCGTCTATACACGGCTAGACTGTTTTTGTATTTAGTCGCTTCGCTCATGCGCTCAAGGAGGGGCCGGTACGACAAGATAGCGCCGAATAAATTTTGTCTTAATCATCACATAATCGATACAAAGCTTAGGTTAGAGCATGAAAGCCTATTTAATGCTCAGACCTACGCTAGTCTCAAGCCAATATTAATAGAGCAAGACTTGTTCAATAGTTTTTATTCTGCGAATAACTGGATAAACAAATTCGTGTGCAACTTTAAGCCGAATAGTGACTTCGTTGAGAGACGCTTGGTGCCGAATAAATTCTTAGGCGTGGTGGCGAAGGCGATGGAATCTTTACTGAATAATCGACTCGGAGATCTCATAGAGAAGATTTTAAGAAATTATCAGCAACGTCGAATTAGGAATAATCCAGTTACTTACGCGACTAAGGGTAGGATCATCTTTAATGACGTGGAATTGGAATTTCATCCATATTCCTTCGAGGCTTCAGTCGTTCGTGATTATAATGATAAGGTTCATAGGCTTGGCCTATTGCCACCATTTGAGGAGAGGGATTCTGGCCTAAAATAATCTTGACTTAAAAAAATCTACGACTATAATTAGCACTTAAGATATAAGAGTGCTAATTTTATTCGTAATCAATAGGATTAATTGGTTACGGGTTTGGTTGGCATATAAAATAAACATGTTAAAACCGCTATCTGATCACGTGGTACTGGAGCCAATCCGAGAAGAAAAAAAGAAAGGAGGGATAATCTTACCCGATACTTTAGATAAAGAAAGATCTGAGAAGGGCAAAGTGATTTCCGTGGGTCCTGGCAAATACGATCCGGCAGTTGCCGGAGGCAAAAGGATGCCTCTGCAGGTAAAGAAGGGCGATGTAGTTCTATTCACCAAGTATGGCCCGAACGAAGTTAAGATGGATGGTAAAGAATATCTAATCGTCAAGGAAGACGATATCTTGGCAATAATAGACTAATTAAAACCTAAACTTAAAAACGATCAGTAATGTGCATTTCGAGAGGCCCTCGCAGGCGCGACGGCGGCGAGAGAGAGGGTGATTTCTCAGTAGAGAAATACAGCCCGTACTCGAGAAGGGCACATTGCCGATCGTGCTAACAATATGTCTGCTAAACAAATTTCATACAAAGAAGAAGCTCGCGAAGGTCTAAAGAGAGGCGTAGATAAAATCGCTAATGCGGTTAAGGTCACTCTCGGTCCAAAGGGCAGAAACGTGGTTTTAGACAGGGGCTATGGTTATCCAGTTATCACTAAAGATGGCGTGACCGTAGCTAAGGAGATCGAGCTAAAAGATAGATTTGAGAACGTTGGCGCCGAATTAATAAAAGAAGTCGCATCAAAGACGAATGATATCGCTGGCGACGGAACCACAACGGCGACCGTTCTAGCCCAAGCCCTTGTGGCCGAGGGTTTTAGCGCTGTTAATTCGGGCGCAAACCCGTTGGCCCTAAAAAGGGGGATGGAAAAAGCCTTGAATTGGGTTGTTGATTATCTAGACAAAAAGAAGCAAAAAGTTACAGGCGAAAAAGTCAGAGAAGTCGCATCCATATCTGCAAACGATGAGGTCATTGGAAAAATGATAGCCGATGTTTTTAATCAGGTTGGAAAAGATGGCGTGGTTACAGTTGAGGAATCTCAATCCGCCGAAATGTCTAAAGAGATGGTTGAAGGTCTACAGATAGATAGGGGCTATGTCTCGCCCTACATGATAACCAATACAGAGAGGATGGAAGCTTCTTATAATGATGTTCAGATACTGATAACCGATAGAAAGATATCCTCAATTCAGGATATCGTGCCATTACTCGAAAAAATTTCAAAGAGTGGCAGAAGAGAGCTTATGATAATTGCTGAAGATGTCGATGGTGATGCGCTTACGACTTTAATCGTTAACAAGCTTAAGGGTAATTTCTCTTGTTTGGCCATCAAGGCTCCGGGCTTTGGCGATCGTAAGAAGGAGATGCTAGAGGACATCGCCATAATTACTGGCGGGCAAGTTATAAGCGAAGAAAAAGGCATGAAGCTTGAAGCGGTGGAGCTAAATATGCTAGGTGGAGCTCGTAAGATGGTCGCCTCGAAAGATAGCGCCACTATAATCGGCGGCAAAGGCAAAAAGGTAGAGATAGACAAAAGAGTCGCTCAATTGAAATCACAAATTGCAAAGGTAACTTCTGAGTTCGACAGAGAAAAATTACAGGAGAGAATGGCTAAACTTGCTGGCGGAGTGGCCGTCATTAAAGTCGGAGCTACAACTGAAACTGAGATGAAAGAGAAGAAATTCAGAATTGAAGATGCGGTGAATGCCACTCGTGCCGCTCTTGAAGAAGGTATTGTTGCTGGTGGTGGGGTGGCTTTATTCGAAGCTGCCAAGGAGTTGTCGGTCAAATCAATAAAAGGCATGGCGGAATTTGGCGACGAAGCCAAGGGCTTGGCGGTTATAAAAGCAGCTCTTGAAAAACCGGTACGAGCTATAGCCGAAAATGCCGGCAAAGATTCTAACGAAGTCATAACCAAACTATTTGCTTCGGAAAATGGAATCGGATTGAATGCGGCAACTGGCGAGTATGTCGACATGATAAAGGCGGGAATTATCGATCCCTTGAAAGTTGTCAGGACTTCATTGGTGAATGCTGTGTCGGTGGCATCGATGATACTTACAACCGAAGCCGTGATAACTGATATCCCAGAAGAGAAGAAAGATAAGATGCCGATGGGTGGCATGGGCGAGTATTAATCATTTTTTAAAGTCACGAGAAAGGGCATAGGTATGGGTTTTTCGAGTACGGGCTGTATTTCTCTACTGGGAAATCACCCTCTCCCTACAGAGACTTGGAGGATGGGCTAAAGCACCATCCCTCCGAGGCGGCGCCGTCGAGCCTGCGCGGGCCTCTCGAAACTCACGCCTATGCCCTTTTTGTTTGGCTGCAATAACCATGGCTGTCTTTTCGGCCTCAAAGACAGCCATGGTTATTGATTGACCGGAGCGACTTAATGTTCTAGAATTTAGGTAACAATTTAAATACAAATACTATGTTTATGTGGATTAGCTTGGGAATCTTGGTCGTGTTGGTTCTCTACGTTGTTGGAGTCTTTAATGGCCTAGTATCAGCCAGGAATAGAGTTAAGGAAGCTTGGTCAGACATTGACGTTCAATTAAAGCGCAGATATGATCTAATCCCTAATTTAGTAGAGACTGTTAAGGGATATGCTTCTCATGAGCAAGGTACTCTAGATGCTGTGATAAATGCCAGATCAAAAGCTATGGGCGCCCAATCTGTGACCGACAAGGCTGAAGCCGAGAATGTCCTCACCGGAACTCTAAAAAGTTTATTTGCTTTATCGGAAAATTATCCTCAGCTAAGAGCAGTTGAGAGCTTCACTAAATTGCAAGATGAGCTATCTGATACCGAAAACAAAATCCAGGCCGCAAGAAGATTCTATAATGGCAATGTTTTAGTATTAAATAACAAGATCGAACAATTTCCTACTAATGTATTCGCTTCGATGTTCGGATTTGTTAAGGAGAAATTCTTCGAATTGGCCGACGCGAAAGAGAAAGAGCCCGTTAAGGTTGCTTTCTAGCATCGTGCGCATGGGCCTCAACAATAAATACAAAACCGGCTTAGCTATCGTGGCTTTGTCGGTTTTTGCTTTGTTTGGACTGACTGCTAATGCTCAGGCGGAGAAAATCATTAATTTCGATGCCTCGATCAAGGTCAACGCTGATTCTAGTATTAATGTCGTTGAGAAGATAAAATATGATTTTGGAAATATTGAGAAGCATGGCATATACAGGGATATAGAGACGCAGGGCAAATTAAAAGTATCAAACGTATCTGTAGTTGATGAGCGGGGTAAGCCTTACGAATTCGAGATTGCTAAATCTGGGGACACTCAGAGTATCAAGATAGGCAGTGCCAATCTCACTATATCGGGCATACATACATATGTGATAAGTTACTCGGTCAATGGAGCTATAGGGTATTTCGATAATTTTGACGAGATCTACTGGAATGCAACGGGCGATGGGTGGGCTGTTCCGATAGAAAGTGCAGTAGCGACTGTCACTTTGCCGCAAGTGATACAAGAAAGTTATGTCCGGCAAGCCTGTTATGCTGGCAATCGTGGCGCGACTACTCCTTGTAAGTTTGCTGGATACATTGCCAACTCGCTAGATCAAGTCTCGGCCTTTAACTTCTCTCAAAATAATCTGCCTGCCGGCGAGGGACTAACTGTAGCCGTTGGATTCCCGAAAGATATCGTATCTATCCCTCCGCCAACATTTTTAGAAAGAAATCCCAGCATCAGATTCTTCGTTTTTCTTCTGCCAATATTCGTCTTCGCTTTAATGTTCTTGCGTTGGAATAAGGTGGGCCGAGATCCTAAGGGTAGGGGCGTCATTATTCCTCAGTACGATGCACCAAGCGGGCTAACTCCGCTGGAGGTTTCCGCGATAATGCGCCAAAGAATCAGTAACTCTGATATATCGGCGGAGATAGTGTATCTTGCCACTAAGGGTTTTATAAAAATTATCAAAACTACCGACAAGGGACTGATTTTCTCTTCGGACGATTATATTTTCAAACAGCTTAGAAATGATCTATCATCTCTCGAGGATCCGGTTGATAAGAAAATTATGACCAGTCTTATGGCCGGTGCAGATAGCGGATCATCCGAAATTAAATTGTCAGATCTAAAGAACGCATTCTACACCTCTATCCCTAGTATAAAAAACGAGACTTACGGCTTTTTGATAGAGAATGGACATATAAAAAGCAATCCAGAGAAAATCATTACCAAATATATTGTCAGCTCTTTCCTTGCTACGGCAGCTGCGCTGGGTGGACTAATTTGGGCCGGAGCTAGTTGGGACTTAGACGAAGTCCTTGTCGGCTTGTCATCTCTTAGTATTGTCCTCTCTGGAGTTATCGCGATTATATTCAGCATGTTAATGCCAGCCAGAACAGTCAAAGGGCAGGAGTCGAAGGAATATGTTTTAGGCCTTAAAGAATATTTACAGATTGCCGAGAAGGATAGAATCGCGTTTCATAATGCACCAGAAAAAAAGCCAGAAGTATTCGAGAAGCTTCTTCCGTATGCGATGGTCCTTGGCGTAGACAAGGCCTGGGCTAAGGAGTTCAAGGATATATACACAACGCCGCCAAGTTGGTATTCTGATTCATCCGGTGGCGCCTTCAATTCGATATTGTTTATCAATAGCCTGAATAGCTTTAATTCTGCGGCTACGAGTAGCCTTGGATCTAGTCCCGGTGGAGGAAGCAGTGGGGGAGGATTTTCTGGTGGCGGTATGGGCGGAGGTGGCGGTGGAAGTTGGTAGGTTTAAGCTTTATCTTTGGGCCAATATTGATATAATTCGATTATGAATTTGTACACCCACAAAGATTCCAATATTCGCAAAACATGGCTACTTATGACCATGTTTTTGCTGTTTGTAATCGCTGTTGGTTGGTTATTCGGTTTTGCATTGAATAAGCCGGTTATTCTTTATGGTGCAATCATCCTTAGCTTAGTTATGAATTTTACGGCCTATTGGTACTCAGACAAAGTTGCATTGGCTATGTCAGGTGCCGTTCCCGTAACCCACGAATCTCACGAGAATTTCTATCATGTGGTTGAAAATCTATGCATTACTGCCGGCCTGCCAGTTCCTAAACTATATATAATTCCTGGCGGACAGATAAACGCATTCGCTACTGGAAGGAATGCCGAACATGCGGCCATAGCAGTTACTGAAGGCGCATTGCAGAAATTAGACAAGAATGAGCTCGAAGGAGTACTAGCCCACGAGCTGTCGCATATTGGGAACAGAGATATTCTACTTCAGTCGGTCATCGTTGTTTTGGCTGGTTTAATTTCTATTATGGCTGACTGGTTTCTACGTTCTATGTTCTGGGGTGGAGATGATCGCGATAACAAAAACGGGGCGATCATGCTTGTCGGGATTATAGCTTCGATCCTAGCGCCGATAGCGGCCATGATTATCCAGTTAGCAATTTCTAGAAAAAGAGAATTTTTAGCTGATGCGTCTGGAGCACTGCTCACTCGTTATCCCGAGGGTTTGGCCAGCGCTCTTGAGAAAATTTCTCAAGACCAGCATCCTATGCGAAGGGCTTCGAGTGCGAATGCACATTTGTATATATCAAATCCGTTTCGCGGCAAGGCAAAAACGAGCTGGTTTTCTAAGATGTTCATGACTCATCCGCCGATAGAAGAAAGAGTGGCCGCTTTACGTGGCTTAAAAATTTAATTACTGGGAAAAAGATATTTAGATAAAATTGGTATTATTAAAAAACTTGGAGAGGTCGCATAGTGGTCTAGTGCGCCGCCCTGGAAAGGCGGTTTACTCGCAAGGGTATCGAGGGTTCGAATCCCTCCCTCTCCGCATTGACAGTTGAATATGTCTTAAGGCATATTCAATTGGTGCTGTTAGTTAGGCGGTAGTTAGCCAAACTTTTGTGACGATAAAAATTTAGTCGAGACCGAATCCCTTCCATGGTCCTCCGAAGTCTTGACGAAGGAGATCCTCTCCGCATCGACAATTTAGTATCGGAGTCAACCCATTTATCTATGACGAATGTGCGACCCGAGTACATAAATTACAAACAAAAATACACGAATTATTCGTGTATTTTTGTTTGTCTAAAATTGCTAAAATGTATTTATGGATAATAACGATGAATATAAAAACCATCACTATGTTCCTCAATGGTATCAAAAGAAATTTATGTTACCAGGCGAATCTGAGCTTTTTTACTTAGACATGAAGCCTAATTTTGCAATTGACTCTAAAGGAAATAAACACCAAAAAAGATCTTTATGGAAACAAGGGAGTAAAAAATGTTTTGTTGAAGAAGATTTATATACAACAAAAATTCCTAATATTAAACCAGAAGATATTGAAAAGCATTTCTTTGGACAAATAGACGTTAAAGGAAAGCCTGCCGTAGAATATTTCGAAGATTTTGATTACCCATTAAAAACATGGGGTACGTCACTTGAAGATATTTTAGTTTATATGAGTGCGCAAAAATTGCGTACTCCGAAAGGACTTTCTTTTTTAAGTAATAAGATTGGGAGTACAAACAAAGATGATATTTTAAGCACAATGATTGGGCTTAGTCGACTTCATGCTGCGATATGGACGGAATGCGTTTGGTTGATAGCTGATGCATCACAGTCAGAAACAAAATTCATAATTTCAGATCATCCTGTAACCGTCTATAATCGAGAATGTGGCCCTAGTTCTCAATCGTGTAGAGAGTCGAATGATCCTGATATATGGCTTCAGGGCACGCATACAATCTTTCCTCTTTCTTTAGACAAGGTACTTATCTTGACTAACCTGTCTTGGGTAAGAAATCCATACCAAAAAGCAACAGACCTTCGTCCGAACTCAAACCCTTTTCGAAATGCAATATTTAGATTTACAGATGTTCAAGTAAGAAGACACTTGGATGAGCAGGAAGTTCGTGAGATTAATTTTATTATTAAAAATAGAGCGAGACGATTTGTTGCGGCGGCAAAAAGTGAATGGCTTTATCCTGAGAAATATATCTCAAAATCTAACTGGAATAATTATGGACATGGTTATTTATTAATGCCAGACCCAAGAGCTATACATTGGGGCGGAACCATAATATGGGGCGGTGGACCTGGCGGGTATGGTTCTATGGATGAATATGGAAGATTGCCAGGGGATCCTGATTTCGAGGGAGGATCAAATAAAGATATGGAGTATAAAACGCTACCCTGGTTTCAAGGAGAGTTCGCAGAATTATTTGGTCCATATAGAAGAGGTCGCTGCATGCAAACTCTAGAAATTGAGAAAGAACGTGATAGCGATGATTCTCATAAATATCACTTAGACTTAAAGAAAAAGAAATACAAGGATAGAAAAAAGTAATTCAGTCGCTAGTTGAGAATACCTCTGGTAAAGTTGAAGGGCCGCCTGCAAATGCATTTACGTTGGTGAATTTGAAAGATAATCTTGTATCCGTAAAAGTTCTGGGGAAGAGTGGATTAAGTTACGAAATTAGAATCTAATACTGGAAAGACAGATAGTTTATGGCTATACTGTAATTGTTCGGATTTCTTCTACGACCCAATGTTTCCTTCAGGATGCCTTTGGACGTAACAGCGCTTTCCCGTTTCACTATTACGTGCCACCTTCCCCACGCCCCTGGCTTCATGCATTTTTGTTTGGCGCGATCTTTTCGAATTAGACATGATGATGGCGGAGCCCATATCTAATATAGGGCTACTCGCCAACTTGATGTATAATACTGTAAATAACTAAATTTAAGCATATGTCTCAAGAAGAATTTGATCCACACGACGAAAAATACAATAAGGTTAAAGATCTTCCGTGGCATGAAAGAGGAAGATATATTGACTTAGAAAGCGGGGGCTTTGTCGAAAAAACCGTGGTCGAGAATTCAGAGTTAAATCAAAGGTTGGCTGACTTGGTAAATAGGGCAGTTGATATCTTAAAACGAGATGTAAGAGATAGCGGGATAGTAGAGGAAGAAGTTAAATTAAAACACGACGAAGCTGTAAAAAATAAAGATTGGGATGGGGCCATGGTGTATGATAAAATATTGCGCCCTTTTCGTGACGCGAGGAATCTACCCTTGGTAATATTCAATAGTGAGACTGGAAGTGGTGAATTCCTTAATTATTCAGAGAAAGCCCAAGCTATTTTTTTAGATTTAGTTGATCCAAAAGATATTGAGGTTGTTGCAGAAATTTTGGGAGACAACAGATTCTCCAATCGTTTTGAGTTAATTCGGCGAATGGATGAATCAACTTTGCAATCAGCATATGATCATATAAAAAATACAAATCTTTGGATTGCGGGAGAGTTTGTGGATGGTTCCAACGACAAGGATTTTAAGATTAGAGTACTTAGGGAAATTTCTGAGAAGATAGACGATCCCGGCACCGTATCTGTAATAAAAATGCGCATTGGGAAATTCTTAATTCAGAACGGATTTGAAAAAGATTTTTTTGATTTATGTGATTCAGGCCTCTTAGATACAAATCTTGGGATATATTTGAAGAGTATCAGGTCAAATGAGATTTTGTTCGAGATAGCAAAAAGATCTAAGTATCCATTCGATGTATTAAGGTGTGTGTCAGATCCCGCTATCTTTGCTAAGATAATCGAGACTCAAGCAAAAGATTTTACTTTCGAGAATGAAAGAGCGAGAGACGCGCTTATCCCGCGAGTAAGAGGGTTAAAACATGCCTTAGAAAATGAGCCGATTATAGTCGGCGTCGGCGAGATTGAAGATAGGAATAAATTTATTGTTACTTTACCTATTTTTGATCCTCACGGGGTAGACGACCAACAATTAAGCGAGCAATCAAGATATTTTATAGCTTGGGGTGGTTTGCGTTCGGGAGGTGGTACTCATAAATCTATTTTAGCGAGCTTAAAAGAGGAGCACCCGCATCTTTCTGACAGTATTACTGTCGGTGGGTATATTAGCATTGATAACAGAGATGATAAGGTAATCGTTGTATTTAATAACCACAGCGGCGATTTTGGTTATTACGATCTAAATATTGTAGAGAAATTTAGGCCTCAAATAGAGAAAGCGTTGAAAGACAGCCTGGGTAAAGAAGTCGAGGTTACAATGGAGTCCTCAAGTTAGCTTCGAACTTTATTAGTTGGTTGTTTTACAATTTCTAGCGGATTATTTTTTGAAGATTAAGACGTAGGGGAATGTGGCATGGAATTGAAAAGATAAAAATGCTAAATTTAAAGCAACAACAAAATAATTAATAATAATCGAACAAATCTATGGAAAAAAATTGTCAGGCATGTGGAATGCCCCTAACCAAAAAAGAAGACTTTGATAATGGAGACGAGAATTCAAATTTTTGTCTGTATTGCGTTAATACCGATGGTAGCGTTAAGTCGTGCGAAGAAATTTTCGAGGGCGGTGTCCAATTCTTTATGACTCAGATTGAAGGCGATCGACAAATGGCAGAAAAAGTAACCAGAAAGAATATGGGAGAGCTATCGTATTGGCGGGACAAAAATTGCGAGGTTCTAAAAGGCGAAATGGCGACCGATGAAGAATTCGCCGAAGTGATGAAAAAATTGAGCTAAAGATCTTTAGTCTATGGATTATTGGCAAAGTATTATTCTAGGTATAGTCGAGGGACTTACGGAATTTCTTCCTATTTCTTCTACGGCCCATTTAATTTTAGGTGGGAAAATTCTCAACATCGTCCAGACGGAGTTTGTAAAAAGTTTTGAAATCGTTATTCAGCTTGGTGCAATCTTGGCGGTTATATGGCTGTATTGGAAGAGAATAGTGTCTAGCAAGGAGATAATTAAAAGAATTATCGTTGCCTTTCTGCCAACGGCAATTTTCGGCTTTCTGCTCTATAAGATATTCAAGGGTTATTTAATGGAAAACTTGGCCGTCATTGTTTGGGCGTTAATACTGGGAGGTATTCTTCTTATTGTCTTTGAATATTGGCATAAGGAAAAGGCTGATGCCGCTGAGAATATTGAAGATATCTCTTATAAAAATTGTTTTCTAATCGGAACTTGTCAGGCAATCGCCATGGTGCCCGGCGTCTCACGTGCTGGTGCTACAATCTTGGGCGGGTTATTCTTGGGCATAAAGAGAAAAACCATTGTAGAGTTTTCTTTTCTTTTAGCTGTGCCGACAATGCTAGCGGCAACTGGCTATGATTTATTAAAAACTGGGTTTACTTTTTCGGCCGATCAATTTGGCCAACTTTCTGTGGGGCTCATTGTGTCTTTCTTGGTTGCTATTCTAGCTATTAAGTTTTTACTTCGCTATATCCAACAACACGATTTTAAATTGTTCGGTCTGTACCGAATTATTATTGGCTTAATTTTCTTGCTAATTATCCTGTGATCCTCCGCATAAGTCTGAGTGATGATGAGTAAGTCTTGCAAATCAGGGGAGGATCTTGAGATCCTCCCCTGATTTTTCTTTTCGGGCGAGCTTGAGGCGGTTTAATGATGTGCTATGATTGGACAGTATATGGTTGATGAAATCAATAAAATTGAACTTGAGCATTTAGGCTATGATGATTTTTTTGAATCAGAATGGCAGTCTTTGGCTTTACCGCAATGCATAGTGGCTCGAGTTGTAGCTGAACACAAAGAAGCATACAAGGTTAAGACTGCTAAGAAAGAATATCTGGCCAAAATAACGGGAAAACAAATATTTGATGCCACAAAAAGAGAAGATTATCCGGCTGTTGGCGATTGGGTAGCTATAGCCGAAGCCGATGAAGAAAGGGCGATTATCTATAAAATCCTACCTAGGAGAACAATACTTAAAAAGAAATACAGCAATAAGCAAGATACTCAAATTATAGCTACTAACATTGATGTCGCTTTTATCGTGGAATCAGTAGATAGGGATTACAATTTGAATCGTTTTGAGAGATATCTTGTCTTGGCCAGTGAGGGGAAAATCAAATCGACTATCGTATTAAACAAAATCGATCTAATTTCAAAAGATGAATTGGATCTGAAAATTGATCAAATAAGAGAAAGGTTTAGCGATGTCGACATTATCGTAGCTAGCACTGTTGCTGAACAGGGGCTAGACGAATTGATGAACTATATAAAGGGAGGCAAGACATATTGTTTTCTTGGATCGTCTGGCGTGGGCAAGTCATCTTTGATAAATAAGTTATTAAAAAAGGACGAGATTGAGACTAGGGAGATAGGCCAGTCAACTGGTAGGGGGAGGCACACAACCACCGTTAGGGAAATGTATTTCTTAGAAAATGGCGGAATCGTAATTGATAATCCAGGCACACGAGAGGTTGGAGTGGCTGACGCCGGCGACGGCATAGAAAATATATTTAACGAAATAACTGCCTTATCCGAGGAGTGTAAATATGTTGATTGCACCCATATGCAGGAGCCTGGATGCGCTGTTTTGAAAGCCGTCGAGAGTGGGGAATTAGATGACGCTAAATACCAAAACTATATTAGATTAAGAAAAGAAAATGAGTATTATGGAATGTCCAATCTTGATAGAAAGCAGAAGGATCGTAAATTTGGCCAATTTGTAAAAAAAGCACTAGATCAGTTGAAGGATCTCGAATCGTAATTTTGGATAAGCGATATGGCAATTGTAAATACGCTCAAGAAGATAATATCCCAGATTAAGAAGCCAAGGATTAAATATGATCCCTTAATTGAGGTAAAAATTTCTAAGGATAATCTGCTCCATAATCTTCATCAATATCAGAGCTCTTCTCTGGGATTGAAGTTTATACCTGTTTTAAAGAGCAACGCCTACGGCCACGGCTTGGTAGAGGTTGCTGGGATACTCGATCACGAAGCCTGTGATTTTTTAGCAGTAGACTCTTTTTATGAAGCGCTTAAGCTTAGGCAGAGCAAGATAAGAAGCAATATTTTAGTCTTAGGATACACTACTCTAGAACAATTAAATCAGGGCGTTGTTGGTGGCTGTAGTTTCGTGATCACAAGCCTAGATCAGCTGGTGTATATATCTAATCATTTGCACTATGCTCAAAAATTCCATCTAAAGATCGATACCGGCATGTGTCGCCAAGGAATCTTGCCAGAGCAGACAGATGGAGCGATTCAGCTGATTAAGAAAAATAGCAACATCATCCTTGAAGGGATTTGCTCTCATTTTTCTGATGCCGATAACGTTGATGAATCTTTTACTTTGAAGCAGATAGACGCATGGAACAAGGTTGTGGCGTCTATCGATTCCAAGTTACCAAATTTAAAATACAAACACATCAGCTCCACGGCTGGAATTAAATACAAAGATCGAATAAATGCGAATATGTGTCGGCTCGGGCTTGGACTCTATGGGATTGGCCAGAAAGAAGTGGGCTTAAAGCCAGCATTGCAGATGGTGGCAAAAATAACGGGAATAAAAAACATAAAAAGGGGCGACGAGGTTGGTTACGGCAAGACCTTTACTGCTCCGTCGGATATGAAGGTGGCTACCGTCGCCGCGGGATATTACGAGGGTGTAGATCGACGCTTATCCAACAGGGGATTTGTTAGGATTAGAAATCAATTCTGTTCAATCATTGGCAGAGTGAGCATGAATATATCTACGATTGATGTGAGCGGCGTCAGCTCCATAACTATTGAAGATGAATGTATATTGATGAGTGATAAAATCGGAGATCCTAATTCCATTGAGTCTATAGCTAATTTATGTGATACAATCCCGTACGAGATATTGATTCACATTCCGCCCCATTTAAGAAGGACAATTATATGACGCTAATCATCATTTGGATAATAGGGATTACCAGCTTCACGCTTTTGGGGAGTTGGTATGCCAGAAGATACAATAAGCCGGATTTGCTGATCGGCTTATACGTGACTTTTATTTTGGTGGCTCAAATCTTAGCCGCTAAAATTTCTGTTTTCGATCTAGGGTTCGCGACTTTTTATGGCCCAAGCGGAGTCCTGCTATTTGCTGTTACTTATCTTTTTACCGATATCGTAAACGAGAAATTTGGCAGACGAGAGACTCAAAAGATGATTGCGATAGCATTCGTGTCTCAGGTGGCGATGGTCTTCTTTTTTTGGCTGGGCACACGCTTAGCTCCGGCACCTTTTTGGAATATGCAGAATACCTGGGAGCAAATATTCGGCATGGTTCCTCGAATAACTCTGGCCAGCTGGATAGCTTTTCTTGTTTCTGAGAACCTGGATGCCTATATATATTCTTGGTTTAAGGAATATACTAAGGGTAGGCATCTATGGGCGCGTAATGTATTTAGCTCGATGCCGGCTTTACTAATCGATAGTCTGATATTTATACCTATCGCATTCTTGGGTATTTCTCCAATCTTTCCGCTTATTCTTGGCCAAACAATTTTGAAGTGGCTGGTGGGAATAGTGAATATACCATTCATGTATCTCAACAGATACATACTAAACCTGAAAGCTTAAAAACATTTAAATATACTATGAAAAATAAAATAATTTGGTTTAGAGCTAAGACGTATGGTTGGGGCTGGTATCCGTCTACATGGCAAGGTTGGCTGATCATCGTTGCCTATCTATTCTTCTTTATTCGGATCTCTCTTGGTGCCGATAAGGTTTTAATGGCTGGGGGCAATGTTTTTTACTCAGTTGTCCTTCCCGAGATTGTATTGACCATCGTGCTGATCTGGATTTGCTATAAGACTGGTGAGAAGCCGGGCTGGCGCTGGGGCAATAAAGAATAATTGATCCGAGCGTGGGTTTAAGCTATAATGCAGCGTATAAATATATAAAATGTTCACAAGAAAGCTCACAATTTTTAGCCTTATTATGCTGATACTTCTTGTCGGAAGTCAGTTCGCCTTGATAGGCCATGAGCATCACCATGACTGTGCGACTACTGGACCAAGTGGCGCAACTTCTGATAGTCCATTAACGCATCTATTTGTTTGGACCTCACTTTTCTGTTCGGTCGTAGATTCTTCGTTGGTACTGTTCAGTATGATGATTTTTCTGTCGTATCTATCGGTTGGACTCGCTTTGCGTGGCATTACGATCATCAGCGATCGGGAACCTTTCATGTCGCGCAGATCTACTATTGAATTTCGTAACTTTGTTTTAAATCCTTTTAGGGGGCTCGCTTTAGCTATGTCTGATGGCGTAGTCAATCCCAAAATATTTGCATAATCAAACTTATATTGGACACGGAGGCGATCTCGCCTTTGTTTTTTGTTAAAATTAAGTTAAATGGTTATGCAAAAGAAAATCTACTATGTAACGGGTACGCATTGTCGTTCCTGTGAGATATTGCTAGAGGATGAGCTATCTAAGATTGATGGAGTGAGTTCAGTTAGTGTTAATTACGGCAGTGGCAAGGTAAGTATAGAATATGATGGCAGTGAGCCGAGGTATGGCAATATACTGAAAGCGGTTAAATCTCTGGGATACGACATGGGCCAGAAGGAAAGTCTGCCACTAATATCTAAGAATCCTGTCGTATATTTCTGGTTTATTCTGTCGGTCGCCATCGTGGCGATAATATATCTAGTATTCGCCTCGCTCGACATTAGTTTGGCTGGTTTCAAATTTGGAGCGAAGCCGAGCTACTTAACAGTTTTGCTTATTGGTTTAACTGCGGGTCTTTCGACTTGTATGGCTCTTGTGGGGGGATTGTTATTCGGTATATCAGCTAGACATGCCGAGATTCACCCAGAAGCGACCTTCGCGCAAAAATTTAAGCCACACATATTTTTCAATTTAGGCCGAGTTGCCTCTTTCGGATTATTGGGCGGCTTAATTGGACTGTTCGGCTCGGTATTTAGACTGTCTGGGCTTGGCCTTGGGCTGATCGTTGTTATCGCGGGGCTCACCATGCTGATGCTGGGGCTAAAATTGACAGAGATCTCTCCAAGATTCAGCGCTACGACTTTATCACTGCCGAAGGGTTTGGCGAGGTTCTTTGGGGTTAAGACGGAAACAAAAGAATACAGTCATAAGTCCGCGTTTGTGAGCGGAGCATTAACATTTTTCTTGCCCTGTGGCTTTACTCAGGCTATGCAGGTCTACGCTATTAGTACTGGTAGCTTTTTAGGCGGTGGCACAGTTATGCTTCTATTTGCCATTGGCACTTTGCCTGGACTAATTGGTATTGGGAGCATCACTTCGTTGGTAAATGGAAGTATCGGTAAGGCACTCTTTAGATTTGTTGGCCTGGTGCTATTAATTCTCGGCTTATGGACTGTTACTAATGGTTACAATCTTACTGGGTTTAATTTAGACAATATATCCCAAGGCAAGACAGTAGAACGAGACAATGGTGTTGAGGCTCAGATGGTTGACGGCTATCAGATTGTCGAGATAACACAATCTGCTCGAGGGTATAGCCCGAACAAGATCCAGGTCAAAAATGGGATCCCGGTCAAACTGACAGTCATTGGGACTGACTTATATTCTTGTAGTTCTAGTTTCGTGATTAGAGAATATGGTGTCGGGACTTATTTGAAAGAAGGCAGGAATGAACTTACCTTTACTCCGACAAGAACTGGCTCAGTTAAATTTAGCTGTGCCATGGGCATGTATACAGGCATAATTAATGTCGTAGATTAAAATCATGGAACATACTAAAAAAATATATACAATTAAGGGGATGCACTGCGCCTCTTGCGTGTTGATGATTGAGAAGTCACTAAAAAAGATTGATGGCGTTGTGGAGGCAAACGTTAATTTAGCTAACGAGAAAGCTACGATTACCTTCGATCGTAATAAGGTTGATGACAACAAGATTATGTCAACAGTTTCTAGTGCTGGCTACGAAGCCATGGTTCAAGAAGAGACCATGAGTGCCGATGAGCATAGGGAGCACATGGTTAAAGATCTCGGTAAGTTGAAGTGGGAAGTGGTGGTTAGTCTTGTATTGGGTGGGCTAATATTGTGGGGCAGTTTTCCAGGATTGATGGATACGGCACCAGCGATTTTGAGGAATTTTTGGCTGCAGCTAATTATTGCCACTCCAGTTCAATTCTGGTTTGGCAGGCAGTTCTATAAATCGGCAATTAGAGCTATCGCTCATGGAAATGCGAACATGGATGTTCTCGTGGTTATAGGCACGACCGTGGCGTATATCTATTCCATATTCGTAATTATCTTCCCCGAATACGTCAAAGCAATTGGAGTCGAAGCAATGCCATACTTCGATGTCTCTTCGTTGATAATTGGGCTAATACTTTTGGGAAGATTTCTGGAGTCGCGAGCGAAGCTGGGAACGTCGGAAGCGATCAAAAAATTACTACAACTTCAGGCCAAAAGTGCACGGGTAATTCGAGATGGGATTGAAGTTGATGTGCCCATTGAGGCTGTGGTTATCGGCGATCTGATTAGGGTTAAGCCTGGCGAGAAAATTCCCGTTGATGGAATTATTATGGAGGGCGAATCATGGGTAGATGAATCCATGATTACTGGCGAGAGTATGCCAGTAACTAAAAAGAAGAATGATTCGGTTGTTGGGGCTACCATAAACAAGAATGGAGCTTTTATCTTTCGGGCGGAGAAAATTGGATCGGAGACCATGTTAGCCAGAATTGTAAAAATGGTTCAGGAAGCTCAAGGCAGTAAGGCGCCGATTCAGCGATTGGCCGATCAAGTTTCGTCGTATTTTGTTCCGATTGTTATTGTGCTTGCCATCGTTACCTTCGGCGTTTGGTATATTTGGGGGCCCGCGCCGACGCTATCCTATGCTCTACTTAATGCAATTGCCGTACTTATAATTGCTTGTCCGTGTGCTATGGGTTTAGCCACGCCAACGGCAATAATGGTTGGTACGGGAAAGGGTGCCGAGAATGGGATTCTTATTAAAGATGCCGAGAGCCTGGAGATCGCCCACAAGGTTGATGCGGTAATATTCGACAAAACCGGAACGCTTACAGTCGGCAAGCCGGAAGTAACCGATGTTAAATTCGTTGAAGGTTATGACGAGAAGGCAATTTTGAGAATAGCCGCTTCACTGGAAGTTAATTCGGAGCATCCTTTGGCTGAGAGTATAGTCAACCAGGCCAAGAGGCTGAATATAGGTATTCAAGCGGTGGTAGGTTTTAGGGCGATTCCTGGACTTGGTGTCGAGGGTGTAATTGGTGACACTAAATATAGTATTGGTAGTAGGAAGCTATCCGAAAATAATGGCATAGATCTCGGGGATTTAAAGCACTCGATAGACTCGCTTGAAGATAGCGCTAAGACGGTAATGATTCTTGGATCTGAGGATGGAGTCATCGGTTTGATCGCTGTGGCAGATGTAATTAAGGACAGCGCCGTTGCCGGCGTAGAAGTTCTTAAGCAAATGGGGATCGAGGTTATTATGCTAACGGGTGATAATAAAAAAACGGCTAATGCTATCGCTGCGAAATTAAACATAGGCAGGGTATTGGCTGAGGTTTTGCCAGATGAGAAAGAGGCCGAAGTAAAAAGAGTCCAGTCGGAGAATAAGATCGTGGCTATGATAGGTGATGGTATCAACGATGCGCCGGCCCTAGCTCAAGCCGATGTCGGCATTGCTATGGGTAGCGGCACCGACGTCGCCATCGAAGCGGCCGACATAACATTAGTTAATAAAAACTTGAGATCGATCGCGTCAGCGATAAGTCTTTCTAGGCAAACCATGAAGACGATCAGGTTGAATCTGTTTTGGGCGTTTGGATATAATATTATTCTAATTCCCGTAGCCATGGGCGCACTGTACCCGTTCTTCGGTTTGTTATTGAATCCGATATTCGCTTCGGCGGCGATGGCACTTAGCTCGGTGTCGGTGGTATCGAATTCGCTTCTATTGAAACGTAAAAAAATAATTTGATAGGCGATGCTATCGAATTGGTGAAATAGGTAGTAGGTTATAGCATAAGACGGGCCAACGGCCCGTCTTATGCTATAATGCGTACAACAATAATTGTAACTGGCGACTTATCGCTGATGGTATGACCGACAAAAATAAAAGTATCATATATGCTACCGTGGGGTTTATGTTTATGGCCGTATTCTTTGTTTTGGGGTACACGCATAATGATCAGGAGATAAAAGATTTTACTAAGACTAATATTGTTAAAGAAAAGATTACTGTCGAGCCCACGCCGAGTCCTGCGAGTAAAAATGGGGCCTCTATTATTTTTGTGGGCGATGTCATGACGTCACGAACAGTGGCTCAGAAAATGAAAAAGAATGGGTATGATTATCCGTTCTCAGCCATGGCGGGATATCTAAAAAGCGCTGACATGGTTTTCGCTAATCTAGAGACGCCCATAACGTCTGGGCCAAGCGTAAGTAGTGGAGATGTCGTTTTCCGTTCTGACCCAGAGGTTGCCGGTGCCTTGGCTCGCGCTAATATCAAAATAGTTTCTTTGGCCAACAATCATTCGATGAATTTTGGTGTTCAGGGCATAGCCGATACTTTCAAATATCTTATATCGGCTGGTGTCGATTTCGTGGGTGCCGGTAATAATGAAGTGGAAGCTTATGGGCCAAAATACATAAATATAAACGGGATCAAGTTCGCGTTCTTGGCTTTTACTGATATCGACGTACTTCCTCCAGGAGCCGCTATAGAAGTGATTCAGCCAGGCGTAGCTATAATGGATTTAGCTAAGGCCAAGAAGGCAATTCAGGTAGCTAAAGGCATTGCCGATGTGATTGTTGTCTCGATGCACTCGGGTACAGAATATACCGACGTGCCCAATCAAAGACAAACAAGTTTCGCTCGAGGCGCTGTGGATGCGGGCGCTGATTTGGTTATTGGGCATCATCCGCATTGGACTCAAACGGTAGAGGAATATAAGGGCAAATACATTTTCTACAGTTTAGGCAATTTTGTATTTGATCAGATGTGGTCACAGAAAACCCGTGAAGGTGAAATTGTAAAAATATATTTTTCAAAGGATGGAGTCGAAAAATACGATTTGACTAGAATCGTTATTGACGATTATTCTAGGCCAAGGATAGTCCAGCCCTAACGGACATTTTCTCATCAAGGGCCCGCTTCTTGGTTCTCGGGGCGCGAGATTAGACATGAGCCGTATGGCTCATTTGTTTTTTTCGAGGAAAAAGGTATAAATAAATTGCGATGCCAGACGATAATATTTCAAAAATAAAAGAGCGGCTAGACGTAGTCGGAGTCCTTTCTGGCTATATCAAAGTTCAGAAGGCGGGTATGAATTTCAAGGCACGTTGCCCGTTTCATAATGAGAAGACGCCATCTTTCTATATATCGCCAGAGAGGCAGATTTGGCATTGTTTTGGTTGTCAAAAAGGCGGCGATATATTTGCTTTCGTAAAAGAGATCGAGGGCGTCGAATTTCCAGATGCTATGCGCATACTGGCTCAGAAAGCTGGCATACAATTACAGCACTACGAGCTAATCGATCAGAAAAAAGACGAGAAAGCCATTCTGTATGATATCGTCGAATTAGCAACTAAGTTTTTCGAGAAACAACTTAGGGCCTCTAGAACGGGCATGCAGGCACTAAAGTATTTGAAAGAAAGAGGCCTCGAAGAGGGCACCATAGATGAATTTAGATTGGGCTTTGCGGCTAACGATTGGGAGGCCTTGTCATCTTTTTTAAGAGAGAGGGGATATAAGGAGCAAGATATCGTGGCCGCGGGTATGGCCATCAAGAGAGAAAATAAGAGTGGCGCTTATGACCGATTTCGTTCTCGAATTATATTCCCCATATTTGATCTAAACGGGAGGGTGGTCGGCTTCACGGGCAGAGTGTTTCAAGCAGAAAGACCGTTAGAGACTAAGGGCGAAGAGCCAGCTAAATATATTAACACGCCCCAGACTTCCATTTATGACAAAAGTATGGTATTGTACGGCTTAAGTAAGGCGAAACAGAGTATACGCCAATCAGACAAATGTCTGCTGGTCGAGGGCAATATGGATGCCCTCATGTCGTACCAGGCCGGCGTTACTAATGTAGTCGCCACATCCGGCACAGCGCTGACACCAAATCATTTAAAAATCCTACAGCGCTATACAAGTAATTTGGATTTCTCATTCGATACCGATCAGGCCGGAGCGATAGCAACAAGAAGGGGCATAGGCCTCGCCTTAGCCCAAAATTTCAGTGTAAAAGTAGTTTCAATAGAAGATCCTTTATGCAAGGATCCGGCTGACTTTGTCCAGAAGCATGGTTCCAAATGGGCCGAGTTAGTTTCTGCATCAAAGCCGGTCATACAGTTCTATTTCGACAATTTGAGATCGCAGATAAACCCGTCATCGGTTGACGGGAAGAAAGCCGTTATTGCGGCGCTGGCACCTTTTATAAGAAGAATTGTCAGCAAAGTTGAGAAGGACCATTGGATTAGTCACTTGGCATCCTTTTTAAAAACTAAGGAAGAGGCACTTGAGGCTGATGTCTTAGCGGCTAAAGATGATTTAGGTGTTTATGAAGGGGGTTCGAATGTCTCGGCTGGGCCAGTCCCAACGGTGGCTGCCGTGGGGTGGGCACCTGATAATGAATTGGCTGTGGATATACTTAGCGAGGCGCTGTTATCCATCATCATAAAGAATCCATCGATTTTTAAAGATGAGCTGGTCAAGATCAATCTGGACTTAATTGATCCTCGCGTATCTGGTGTTGTGACGGTGCTATCTAAGCTAGATCTAGAGAACTTTAATTTCGCCGAGGTCGTTAAGGGTTTTGACGGTGCGGCGGCGATGAAGCTAGAGTTTGCCTTCCTGAGGTCACAAGAACTCTGGAAAGATTTTCAAGACGAAGATCTAAGGATAGAATTCAAGTCTGTTTTGCAAAAAATAGTTCACCGTTCGATTGTCGCTCGTCTAGTCAATCTCGAATACGAGATGAAAGAAGCCGAGATGACGGGTGATAAAGATAAGATTAGTGAATTGATATCGAAGTTCACAAATCTAACCAAGGAATTGGTTGAGATAAATAACATATAAAATGGCCAAAAAAACAAAAAAGACGACTGCGAAGAAAGCGATCAAGCCCAAGAATAAAGTTAAAGCTCCAAAAACCAAGAAGAAGGTAGCTAAGAAGTCTAAAGCTCCTGGTAAGATAATTTTAAGCGAAAGCAGCGTTCTTGCTTTGATCGAAAAAGGACGCCACAGAGGCTTTGTAACTCAGGCCGAAGTCTTAAATTCTTTTCCCAATATTGAGAAGGATATTAAGGGCCTAGAGGCCTTGTATGACAAACTCGATGCGGCAAATGTTAATGTTATTGAATCTGGCAGGGTTTTTCATGAAGAATCAGTCAAAGAGTACGATGCTAAGAAAAAAATCGAAACTGAGTTTGGCGATTCTTCGTCAGATTCGGTGCAGATGTATTTGAAAGAGATCGGGCAATATCCACTTTTAACTAGCGAGGAAGAAATTGAATTGGCTAAAAGAATTGAGAAGGACGACGAAGCGGCTCGTCAGAAGCTGGCTCTTTCGAACTTAAGATTGGTGGTCTCGATCGCCAAGAAGTACGTGGGGCGCTCGGCTAATTTGACTCTGCTTGATTTGATTCAAGAGGGGAATATTGGGTTATTTAAGGCCGTAGAAAAGTTTGATTACAAAAAGGGATATAAATTCTCAACCTATGCTACTTGGTGGATTAGGCAAGCTATTACTCGTGCCTTAGCTGACCAAGGCAGAACTATCCGCATTCCGGTGCACATGGTTGAGACTATAAATAAATACCAACAGGTAGTACGACGCTTAGTGCAGGATCTTGGTCGTGAGCCTATGCCGGAAGAGACTGCTTCAGAGATGGGCATTGCCGTGGATAAGGTTAGGCACATCATGAAGATCTCACAGGAAACGATTTCTCTCGAAGCGCCGGTGGGCGATGATGATGATCAGGATTCAAGTCTAGAGAGTTTTATTCCAGACGAAGATACGATTTCGCCATCGATGTCCGCCGCTAGAAAAATATTAAAATCATATATTAACGAAATCATCGCCGACTTAACTCCAAGAGAGCAGAAAATACTAGATATGAGATTTGGATTGACCGATGGCGTGACTCACACTCTCGAAGAGGTTGGTAAGGTGTTTGCCGTTACTCGCGAGCGTATTAGACAAATTGAAGCCAAGGCTTTGGATAAAATTCGACAACATCACAAGTTGGGCAAGTTAAAGGGCTACGAATAGCCGAGACAACTCGTCTCAAATCAAATGGCGGCCTTTGGCCGCCATTTGATTTGAGACCCTTGAATGCACGGAGTTCTTCTGTTAAAATATCTAAGTTCTTATAGAACAATACATTCCGCGATAGCTCAATGGTAGAGCGGCTCCCTGTGGAGACTATTCCTTCGAAATAGCGCTATAATGTTATTAATGAAGGATAAAAGAACCTATGCCGATCGTCGCGAGGAATTGATAAAAGCGGTCGCCAAAAGGCGACGCAAAGTCAAAAGTCTAGCGATAGAATATAAGGGTGGCAAATGCCAAGTTTGTGGATATTGTAAGTATCAAGGAGCTCTTGATATGCACCACATATCTGATAAGCAATTTGGCATCGGAGATAAAGGATATACGAGATCTTGGGAAAAGATTAAACAAGAACTTGATAAATGTATCCTTGTCTGCGCAAATTGTCATCGTGAGATAGAAGGCGGCATAACGCAGCTTTCCGATCGAAAGACGGATTGAAACTTTTCGGGATAACGGTGAAGCCCTAGTCCGCCGACTGGTGGATGGGTAATACCGTGGGAACCTCGTAAATTTTACGAGGGCGCCGTAGAGACTAGATACCGAAACGCCTAAATCGTAAGGTAAGATAGGGCGAAGATATAGTCCACCCCGTGTCGTAAGACATGGATTACGTGTAAGGAGAAGGTTCCAGGTTCGAGTCCTGGTCGCGGAGCAGAGGGTTCAAACCAGCGCCCGAAAGGGCGTTTTGGTTTGGATTAGAGCCACTTTTTGGCGGTTCTAAAGTTTGTTTTTGTAGTTTTGCCTGTTCTGCCCTTTCTTTTATCCTTAATATCGGTTTTTTATAGAATTTGCCCAATATCTCGCCGTTTAAAGTAAGGTTCGAGAATATAAGCGACATGAACTCTCTTTTTGCCGGTATGTCGTCTTTTAGTGATTCGTATATTTCTTTTGATTTTCTGGCCAATTCCATAAAAGAACTACCGAGTAAGAGGAAATGAGTATTGTTTTGTTTTAATTTTGATTTTTCATCGATAACCCTTTGTTGATCCTGGTCCCACGTTTGGATATTACGGTTGTATTGGTCTTCAGATATCTTGCCGTCTAGCTTGTCTATATAGCAACGATCCTTGCGTTGCTGAAGAATCTGGAATTGTCGATCCAGATTCTCGGTTGCATTTTCAAAGTAATTAACTTCTTCCCGATGATTGCTTTTTAGTACTTCCTGGACCAGGGCAATTTCGTCCGGATCAAGCCCTTGGTGGAACCAGTCGAATATCTCCTTGGCCTGGGCCTCTATCCGGTCCTCACGTGCGAATTTTAGGCCCCTACAACCCTTATAGCCGTTACATCGGTAATAGGTTCGCCCTTTATGTATCTCACCACATACGGTGCCACCACAGGCCTTACAGTAAACCAACTGCTTAAAGAGGTGGAAGTGCTTCCTGTGTTTAGGCGTTGTTTTGGAATGCATGAGGGACTGCACCTGGTCAAATAACTCTTTCGATATCAATGCCGGGTGCTTGGCCGGATAGATAACACCTTTCCAAACCATCGAACCGTAGTAAAAGGGATCAGACAAAAGTTCTGCAATCCGGCTTTTAAGTATCTTTCGGCCGGACTCATTTCTTAAACCTTCTCGATATAACAGCTCAACAAGTGATTTTAGTGAATGCTGACCGGAAGCATACAATTCAAACATACGACGAGCATACGGCGATTTATTCTCATCAACTATGTGGATCTTCCTGCCCTTTTCTCCGATGGTCTTATAGCCGATAGGGGGCCTAGTGGGAAGCCAGCCCTCTTTCAGTTTTTGTGCCTGGCCCTTTTTAACCTCCTCGGACAGGTTGTTTGAGTAAAACCTAGCAATAGCAATTTTCATATCCCATACCAGATTCTCGTGGGCCTTGGTATTCTTATTTGCTATGAAGTTCTCTTTTACGAAGTGTACTTTTCGGTTTTCATTCTCAAAAACCCAATCGCCCGCTATAATTGCTTCTTTTTGATTTCGAGTCATCCGATCGATTTTCTCGCATAAGATGTTGCCAGTATTATGGTCAACAGCATAATCAATCATCTGCTTAAATATCTTTCGTGTCTGTTTTCCGCTTGCTGATTCTGGTACAGAGAACTCCTTAACGATCTTAAGGTTTTTGGAAGCAGCATAAGTCCTGAGCAACTCCGATTGCGCGGCTAGGGAATACCCTTCTTCTGCCTGTTCTTTAGTGGATACCCGGCAATATAGAATTGCACAGTCGACTCTTATTCTTTGTATTTTTTGGTTTTCGGAAGCCATTTCATTAAATTAGGGGTTGATTACATTAACGCTTAAGTTTGGAATCAATTCAAGTCTGTCATAATGGCTAATTTAGGTGGGATAAGCCTGGAGCAACTTTCCTAATATCCTTTATTTAAGCCATTTTTATAATGGTTTGATTCTCGACTTTTCCCAGCGGGTGATTTTCCGAAAAGTCTGATTTATGGCTAAAAAGTTCTGACCGGCTTTCCAAATATCCTTTATTTAAGCCATTATTCTAGTAATTAATTTTAGACTTTTTATCTAAGACATTTTTATAACTTTTTCTTACTATTCTTATTTGTGTAAGCATAACCTTACGGGGCTATGCGATTATGTTTATAGGGGCTGTGAATTTTTATTTACACGTCTATCAACTACGCCGGTCTTATCCACAAATACCAGTGGTCTATATACGCAGACTGATCCATTTGTTGCTCTCTGGCTTTCTAGAAACCCCTTCTTAACGATTTTCTTTATGTTATTCAAGATGGTAATCCTGCTATTTTTTGAATTTAGGCCGATATCTTTTGCGATAGTATTGTGACTTACTCTGCACTGCCCCTTATTAAAAGTTCTCATAAGTATAGTTGCGTAGACTCTCATCTCTGAGTTTGTGAGTCCGCTACCCTTTATGATTTGATTAGGGACCATTGTAAACCCAAGCTCCTCCCATTTTTTAAGGCCTAACCTTGATATTAGTTTTTGCAGAGCTATAGTTCGTCCTATTTGTTGCATGGTTTATTTGTTGCCTCTTTTTTTGCTTGATTCTTAATAAGCCAACTAAAAAGCTGACATAGTGTTCTAAGATGTTCTTCCGCTTCAAGATCGGATTCAAAATCCTTCCCATATATTTTGCGGTATAGCTCTCGCATCTTTTTAATTTGTTCTTTAGATATAATCAAAGCCGCCGGCTCATGGGGATAAACCGGCGGCTTTGGTCCCCATGAAAATAAATAACCTGATGGTTATACCACCAGGTTATTCTGTCTTAACGACGATGACTAAGTATTAAGTGAGGTACACTTACTTTCGCCTTTTTTTCTCGATGGAGATGATTTTTCCGATACTGCCTGCATCTATTGAGCGCGTCAGCTTTTCGGGGAACATTTCGCAGACTAGGTTTGCGAGTTTTTTTCTCGACATGTGACGATTCCTATAGATGAAGTCGGTCATCTCGCGACTCCCTTCTCTTCTAGTCCTGACCTGGAGTAGCCTGCTTTCTTCCCCAGATCTTTCTCCAGCGATGCGTTTCCAATTCTTGCTTATAAAGTCGATCAGATCCCGCTTGGTTGCATCTTTGTGAACCCCGATTGCGATAGGATACTCATCGCCGCGATTAACCACTTCTTTTAGTAAGGCCATGGGGCTGTTCCCGTTATCTGGGTCAAACCCACCGTCGTAAGTTGATAGATCTTCAGCTAGGTTAAAAATCTCAATAACCCCATAATCAAAATCTGGTTTTAGGTGGACAAATCTCTCTATGTCATTATAGAAAATATATACCTTAGACAGGAACACAACGGCCCAATGTTTTATTGGAAACCCTGAGATCAGGTTCTCTATATCTCGGTTCAACTCTCTGTATAAGTCCCCGGACCCAAAATTAATCGGGAATGTTTGCTGGTTTATCTCTGGTAGTTCTTTATCTGAAATTGAAATCCCACTTGGAAGAATCCCATATTTTACCCTAAGCTCTCTAGCGGTTTTTTGGAACGAGTCAGTTCTTAAGAAATCTCTAAAGGTATTAATAACCTTTTTGTTTGATTTATTTTTCCCCATGATTATCACAACCGTAGCGATTTTTAGTCAATTTTTCAAGTAGAGCAAGACCTTTTAATCATTGAGTGTTTGTGGTAAATTTAGCGTAACAATTCAGCCTAAACCAATCGGGGCAACCTGATTAGCATGGCATCAAATACCGACGAAGATACTGAACCCATCGTTCAGGCTCCTTCGTCGGTCCATACCCGAAAGGGTGTGGGAGAGTGAAAGCTCTCGGCCTAGCGGTGGGTTTAGTGTTATACAAAACCCTGAGTCCCCATTAGCCGAGGCAAAATATACCATGGGGACGAATCTCAAACGAATCACGGTGAGCCTATTGCTAGTTGTTGGTGTGGTTGTACTTATCTCGGCATTGTCCTCTGGTGAACCAGGGAAGGATGTGGAAACAGTTGCCGCGTTTGATGTCCCAATGCTTGTTGGCAAGGACCTCTCCGGACTTGTAGCCGAATTGGGCATACCAGATAATAACAGCGAGCCGAATATGCTCCAAATAGAAAATGGGACAAAAACATGGGAAAAAAGCTGGGAACGGGGCGACTATTTTCTTATGGCAACTTACGATGTAAAAACTAGAAACGTTATAGACTTGTTTATAGGTGCTGAAACCGACGCCGGGTTTGTTCAGTTCCGGGATACAAAAAATATCTTGAAGGTAGGTGGACTATCCTCGAGTGCTACTGGTTACTCGGTCGAATTTGTAAAAGCAAGAAATACTCCGGGTTATACAGGTGCTGTTATTAAGGAGAGGTAAATAATGGGAGGATATCCCGACAAGGTTCAATACGATCTTGTCCAGTATCCATGTTGATTTTATTGTCTATTTCTGCGAGGATGTCTTCATCTAAATAATTTCAGCAATATGACGAGAAAAATTAATAAAATTGAGCTTCCAAAACCAATAGACAAGAAAGAGATTACCTTGGATTCTTTAGTGTTAGACGACGACAATCCTCGCTTTGGGAGTACCCTGAACGGCAAAAGTCAGGAAGAAATCATAGAGAAACTTGCCAAAGAGAAAAATCTATATGAGTTAATAGAATCATTCAGACAGAATGGTTACTACGAAGCAGAACCCCTGCTAGTTATCGGAGATAAAAAAAGTCCTGGTAAGTATATCGTCATTGAGGGCAATCGACGCGTAGCAGCTTTAAAAATACTTTTTGACTCAAACCTTTTAAAAAAATTCGGCTTTTCTAGTCCAAACAATTTAAAACTTGAGGATTCTCTTGTGGAAAATCTCACCAAACACATTCCTGTGCAGGTTTATGGTAGTCGAAAAGATCTATGGAGCTACTTGGGCTTCAGGCATATTAAGGGGCCAATGCCGTGGGATCCTTATAGTAAGGCGCTTTATATTGTTAGTTTACATAAAGCTGGTACGTCAATAGACGAGATTGTTGAGCGCATAGGAGATCAAAATGCTCTAGTCGTGAAGATGTTTAATGGCATAAAGGTACTACAACAGGCAGAGCGCAAAAACCTTATTGAACCGGAAAATATAGCAAAGTTCGCCTTTTCCCATTTGTATACCATTCTTGGATACACAAATACGCAAAAGTTTCTTGGTCTTAAAATAAAAAGTGGGACTCTCTTAAAAGACAACCCCATACATGAAAAATATATTAAAAATCTGAAGTTACTCATTGAATTTATTTATGGTGATAAGGAGGGTAAATTCAAGTCGGTTATTCGGTCACAGAATCCTGATATCCGCCAATTAGACGCAGTCTTAAGCGACCCGAAATTAATAGCTGACCTAAAGGTAAACGTGAATCAGGTCGGATCTTTGAGTAATGTCTTTGCTGCTACCGGAGAGGCAGAGCAGATAGTCCCAGACTTAATAGCTGATGCTTTGGCAAAACTTAAAAAAGCAGCTGCCAACTTTCATACATATAAAAAAGTTGACTCTTCCACAAGATCAATGATCGATGAAATAGCTGAGCTTGCCATAGATTTAACAAACAGACTCGATGCCAAGAAAAAAGGTAAAAAAAGCTAGATCTTCTGCTCCTACTTTACGCCAGCTGATATCATTACCAAACCAAGCAGACGAGTTATCAGAGTTAGCAGATTGGGTAGAAGTTTCAGCATGGATTCAATCTGACTATCAAGTTAGTCGGGAAGAGGTACTGTCTGTTTTTTCGTTTGCATCGGATAGTAATGATGCAGAAGAAAAAGTTTCAAAGTTGTGGGACGAATTAAAAACCCGTGCTGTAATTCTCCAAGATCATTATCCCTTTGCGTTATCTCCCGGGGAAGAGATTTTTCAATTTAAAAATAACGACCGCTACAAGGCTTATCTTTTTTGTTTACTTCTTTCGTTTGTTGGACTTACAAAAATAAACTCCAGAACATTTCCCGCTGCAAGTATTTTTGAAGAGTTATGCTCTTCTGTCGCTCAGAAATATATTTCAAGTGAGTCAGTTCCTGCGAAAAGCTTACATTTTGGTTGGCCGCGTAATAGCTGGCCCAGAAGACAAAGATCACTATTAAAGGCCCTGCCAGAGCTTATAAGGACCCTCGGAGATGGAGAAAATCTAATTGATGGTGTCAGAAGTGGACGAAGTGCTCATACAGGAGATGCGGGTCTAGATATTGCTGCTTGGCGTCCATTCGTAGATGAGAGAAGGGGCATGTTGGTATTTTTAGGGCAGTGTGCAACTTCTAGGGACCATAATAGTTACATGAAGAAATTAGGAGACCTCGATTCATTCCTACTAGAGTGTGTTAACTTTAATTTTCCAAACACCCTAGGGTTGTTTATACCCCATATCCTGAGCGACAACGATCAATCCCACAAGGAGTACTGGGAGAGAATAAAGAGAAGGAAGAATATCCCATTTGATAGAATTAGAATTGCTCTTTATGGCGAGTCTTGGTCAAACTCTAAACTAGATACTTTTTTAAGTAGTCAACGTAAAAAATTGAAACAGGAGCACTCTCTTACTTAAGAACCTTGATCGTAAAGTCGTACTCTCCAGAGTCATCGTATTTTTTGCCGAACATTCTAGCCTGCCGCACTTTTTTAAAAGGAGAGTAGCTTTCTTTTATTAAACTAAGTTTTTGATTGCTCCTTTTTATGCTTTTCTGGATAATTTTTCGCAAAGGGTAATTATCTTTTGTGGATTGACCTATTCTACATACTATAATCCCATCTTTACTCATTATTTTAATAAGTGACTTCCATGTGTCAGAAAGAAAATCTATATATTTTTCTTGAGATGCAATTCTGTCATCTTTGGTTATCTTGCCTCGTGATGGAAATGGCTCGAATCCTAAGAACCATAGCCTTAGCCACTGGTCTTCCTCGTAAGATGTTATTTTTAAATATGGCGGAGACATTACTACTAGCGCGGCTTTCTTACTGGTGATCTTCTTTATGTTTCTATCAATATCTCTAACATCTCCTAAGATACAATGCCCACGAGATTTAAATTTATGCTGTTTAGAGTTTGATAGTCTGAAATTTGTCCTGTCTCGTAAAACAGAGAAGGTGTCTATATGAGGAGCCTTCATTTTATTTTTGTGCCAGAATCTAACTGAGTAGCCTGGCTTCGGGCAATACGTATGGGGCAGGTTATTGCTTAAGTAAACCTTTTTTGTTTTTTGTGTTTCCCCGTGCAAGTAGCTAAGACATAATGTTTTAATAAAAAGACCCTCCTTTGTTTGCTCTTTTTTAAGTCGGTTCCTTAACCATAAAATCTGAAGTAGGGTTTTGCTATAGTATGCATGGCGGAAAAAAAGCGGCAACCTGGAAGCTTCTTCTCTGATAGAATTCTTATCGGCCGACTCAAACTCCTTCTCTAGTTTTTCGATGTATTTTAAGCAGGTAGCCAGTTTAATGGGCCTTGTTTTTGCTTGAGTAATCGCAAACGCCACAGGGTTTATATCATTGGCTATCGCCGCTCTTCCCAGTATTCTTGCTTCCAACAAGGTGGTTCCTCTACCTGAAAAGGGGTCTATAACTAAATCTCCTGGCTTTGAATGTTTTAAGATGGCGTCTCTAGCAAATTCTGGAGGGAACATGGCAAAATAAGGGCATAGTGCATGCATTGCATCATTGTAAGTTATTGAGGATATAATTTTCATTCCTGCTTTAAATTTAGCAAATTTATGAGACCTTGGCCAGAGTGGGTTAACAACAGGTGAAATTAAAGAAATCTATTCAATTTTTTTTGTAGTAAATCCAGGTCTCCGAATTCTTCGACCCAATCAATCTGTCTGAAATCGTCCTTCAGTGCGAGCTAGTAGCGCTGTTATAATGAGAGCCAGCATTATCTGACTTTTTAGTTATAACAAGTATGGACGGTAGAGCTAACTTCTGATAACCTTATCGCATTCCATCAGAAGGTTGAGACCTATGCGACTAATTATCGGCACCACAAATGAGGCCAAGGTTAAGCAAATTAAAGGAGCCTTGCTGCCACTGAAATTTCAAGTTGATGGCGTCAAAGATAAGAGTGTTCTTCCTGAAGTAATAGAGGATGGTGCGACTGCTCAAGATAACGCCAGGAAGAAAGCCGTCGCATATGCCAAGGTATTGGGCGCAACAGTTTTATCAATGGATAACGCCCTATTTATTGATGGTCTGAACGAGAAAGAGCAGCCTGGCATTAATGTCCGGAGAATAAATAGTCGAGATGACCGTTCGGATGACCAAGAATTATTGAACCACTATAGTTCCTTAATCAGAAGGCTCGGAGAAAAAGTCGGGGGGCATTGGGAGTTTGCGATATGCGTAGCGACTCCAAGCGGCGAGACTCGTGAGACAACGATCATATCGCCAAGATTGTTTGTTGCTCAGTCGAGTTCGAAGATAGTACCAGGCTATCCGCTTGAGTCGATTCAAATTGAACCAGAGAGTGGAAAGTATATCTCCGAAATGAGCCAAGACGAACAGGACGTGTTTTGGCAGAAAGCAATCGGGAAAGAACTATGCAACTTTGTCGGATCATTGTAATCCCAGGCCCATTCGCCGACTAACGTCGGCTTTTTTATTCCAAACAGATTCTGACATCAATGCATCAACGGAGCTAGCAGCGCTGCTATACGAAAGTTGACAAATGCCACGAGGGTGGTATTTTAGACTTAGTTTGCTCACAAAGGATAGGCAATGGCCAAACTGTCCATTAACGATATAAGACGGCGGATTAAACAAGCATCAGAGACCGGGCAAGCCTCGTGCGACATCGGGATTGAAGGGGCATTTCTAGTTCTCTTTGCTGGGATGTCCTTGAATGAAAGAAAACATATATCGAAACGAAAAAGTGAGGGGCGAAGAAGGCCAAACTCAAGCTCAAAGAAAAGAGCTCGCTGACCGAGAACGGTCATTTTTTAATCCAAACAGATCCTGGCATTCTTTACTCAGCGGAGCACCTATAAAAAGCCAGATAATACTGGCTTTTTGGTTGGACCTAATGTGGACGTTAGAACTAATCTATCCTTTTCAAGACAAGGTCGCTGAACATACCCGGTATATTTTCGATTACCCACCCTGGCATATATTTTTCAAACATAATTTTAAAATACTCCGAGCGTTCTTTCGCCTTACCTTTCCTGCGTAATTTATCGGGTAAAAAATCCTTATCAAATAGTGAATAATATAATTCGAACACTTCGTGAGGCAAATGTCCGCTTTTTATTTCATCTCGAGTCAATTTATTGTTGGGATTTGCCAGAATCTCTTCTATGCACCTCCCTACGTCGCTCCCATAATAAGCAGTATCTGCCGGTGATATGCCGATTGCTTTAATTGATTTCAAGGAAGCCGCGGCTTCAATAAAAGAAGAGATGGCATTCCGAAGTATCGTCTGATCTTCTGGGCTTAGCCTTATCCGGGCGTATGCATATTCTCTAGTTTTAAATAGGAAGCTGTAACTATTGCCATAGCCTTCGGAAAGTCGGAATATATACTTTAGCCCGCCAATCGTCTTTTGTAAGGTATAGCGATTGTATGGTTGCTCCTCGCGTCGGAATGCGAAGGGGTAGGTCGTTGAATGATAAATCTTTCCTTCTTCTAACTCTGGAAGGTTTTCTAACTCCAATTCTCGTTCGCTTTCGACGACTATGGGGGAGTTCGGCTTATGCTCTATAATCTTTTTGGCTTCGTTACTATTCCATTCTTGGCTCATGATAATAATTCTACTATTAAATTTATTAAATGGTAGGGACGGCTAGATTAAATATTCAGATATTCTCTCAAGTCGGGGATATGCAAAAAATTCTCTTTTTTGATCACAGTTCTAACGTCATTCACAATGCGGAGCATTTTTCAGAGAGTGGCTTAAAACACCACTTTTTGATATTGCAAATATTAGGATTTTGTGCTATAATATAGACAATGTTGCACCATCTAATCTGGATGCGTGCAGGCAGACCGTAAACCAACGATCCAGCACAGCTGGACGGATGGAAGGAGAGCGGCTATGGCAACTATGGTGTTGCTCGACAACAATGGCGAGAAAGTACGGACTCTCGGGTCGATCATCAATCCGAACCCGGATCTGGTCATCCCGCAGGGGTGGATGCTCAGTTGGGAAAATCAGTTCATGGAGGTCACTGCGACCGATCGTCTGAAAAATGCCGTGCTTACGCACGGGAAGGCCCGCGTCCTGGTCAATGTCGTGATGCAGACGCTCGTGGTCAGAATCGAGAGCCCGAATGTGAGGGATCTCGTGGAGGCAATCGACCTCATGGTTCAGTACGTCGGGGGCGAGGTCGCTACGTTCAGCCCCTCCGCCGCCAACAATTCGTTCGTCGGCGGCATCAAGAACGACCTCGTCTTTCTTCGAAACATGGCGGTACGGGCCATTCGCTCGCTACGGCAGCGAACTGGCTTCAAGATCGCGCGCTAAGCGCTCACACCTCGCATCGAGACAGGGGATCCCAATCCTCGTCTGGTGCGGGGTCCTTTGTTTTTATACGTATCCAAGACTAATTAAATCTCCCCGAATTCTTACTCAATCCAGCGTTCTGAATGCGTTCCGTAGGCAGAGCAAAGCTTGACAATAGCACTAGATGGTGCTATTGTTATTTTAACCTTAAAACTAGGAGAGTGTCATGCGAATAGTTGCCGATGCGTCAAAACGTACATTGAAATTAACTGCCGAAACTGATATTGACGAGGATGAATTGATAAGAGCGAACTACGTAGTGGTAAGTTCCAAAAAGTGGTACCAATTTTGGAAAAAATCACCAACCGTTAAATTGACAATGGCTGGAGATAAGAATAAATATCTTCAGGCAATAGAAATCTCTTTCTAGGTGACCCACAGTGTGGGTCTTTCTTTTGCCTCAAAACAGTCTCTAACATCAAAGCGTTCGGGGAGTTAACTTGATTATATCACGGAAACGTGGTATAATTATTCTAGTTCTCAAAAACCCAAGAAAGGAGTCAGTATAATGAGTCTGAAACTGCGTCGGAGAGATAGACTATGGGTCATAACCCAAGGCCTGCCGCACGCTGTCGTGGCGGAAGTCCTCCTCGATCCTTGGGATCAGGTGGGCGAAGTCGTTCTGTATGCAGATTCCTCCGAGCAAGTTCAGCTCGAGGTTCTGCGTCTTGCGGCCTCACATGTTCGACAGTACGTTCGACATCGGACGGCTTCGGCTTTCGGTGGCCTCATGGTTGCCGAACATCGTAATCACAACCTGACGCGAGATGATTCCGACCGTTTCATGGATTTCTCGACGATCCCGTCGGAGATTCAGGAGATGAATCGGGAGACGCTCACAAGAGGACTTCGCGAACTCCACATCAGTGTCTTTGCTGCCGTCCATCGGCGAGCCGAAGATGCAATCAGCGCCGCCATCGAACAAGTTGGCGTCGCTGGTCTCAAGTACGAAGTGATTCCCCAAAGGATGATCTTCGATACCGAGTTGATGGTTCGTTTCACCGTCGAAGAGCCGAACAGCTTCACCTTCTGGCACAGTCAGTCCAGGCCTGGTGGCGGGTTCGATCTCTACATCGTCCCGGCTTATCATCCCGTGATGAACGGGAAAGAGTCAGTTGGAATGGTCAACGGCGCTACAGATGCTTACATTCGCGGCAACGCGGTGAGAAGCATCTACTGCCCGGAGGACGCACAAGCAACAGATCCCAGTAAGAACTTCGGTACGAGCTGGAATCACGTGAAGCATCCGTTCTACGCGACAGGTCGTTCGATGGCGGTGAAGTTGATCACCACGAAGGTTCGTTCAGCCGAAAGCATGGAGGAGCTCACTCAGCTTCTGCGTGCTGCTCTCGGTCTGGACAACAAGTACGTGGACATCAGCGGCGGTTTCAATGCTCCGCTAAAGTGCGGGTACAATCGCATCGTTGAACTCGGCATCAGATCGCCCTATCCGCAAGCCGAGTACAGGCGCGGCGGTAACATCACTCGCGGTTCCGAACAACATTGCGTATGGTCTTATCGAGTCCTCAAGGAAGAGGGGCAACTCGAGAAGGCCTACATTCCTTCCTGGTTTATCAAAGAAGGCTGGCTGAAGATCTACGAAGGCGCTGAAGAACGCCACGGTCTCTACTGATGAGCAAGCTCAGAAATCACCTGCCCGCGAGAGCCCGCACATTACGTGCCCGCCTCGCGGGCTCTCTCTTTTTATACAAACGCATATTTTATTAAATCATTGTGAATACTAACCCAATCCAGCGTTCTGAATGCGTTCCGTAGGCAGAGCTGACAGCATTATTGCAAGTATATTGACAAATACCACGCGAGTGGTATTCTAGGTCAAGTTGATCGTTCTCTGAGGTAAGAGGCGATGAATAAAAAACCACGTTCACCATATCGCAAGAAGCCTTTGCCTTGTCCTTTTGGATGTCCTGGGTGTTTAGGGAGATTTTTGGGCAAAAAATGTGAATGTTCGAATACGCTGTCAACGTGTCAGCGTGCTCGCAAAGGCGAGTGCAATGAGTGCCATGCCTGTCGTTCATGTCGAGATGCATGATCAAACCGCCATATTGGCGGTTTTTATTTTCTAGATAGATCCTGATTTTATCCAGCGGAGTAGCACTTGATTATATCGTGTAAATGTGGTATAATTACTATACGGGGTGGCAAAATGAATAAGGATACCGGGTGGATGATTGCTTCCGGGGTGGTAGGCTTCTTGTTCTTCTTGATCGCAAATTTCACAAACTTCTTTGCTGGCGCTAGTGTTCTGGCCGGCTGTCTCCAGCTTTGTGTTAATGCTTTTGTGTTCGTTGTCTGGGCCAGAGCATTCATGCGAAGCCATGGTTTTAAGAAGTTTGTGGCTTTCTTCGGAGTGATCGTCCCCGTCGGTATGGCGGGCGTTACTCTTTGGAGAATTCTAATCCCTGCAATCACAGCATCATTTGTTTGATGCTCGCTGACCGAGAACGGTCTTTTTTTGTTGCAAAATAGGTTCTGATATTGATGCGTCAGCGAAGTTGGCGGCATTGCTACGTGAAAGCCAGACAAAGCTGGCTTTTTGGTTGAATCTGGTATAGATGCCGGGGCTATGCTACGATTGGATCATGAATATCATGCGGATATTATTGTATACTCTGGTTGCACTATTATTATGCTTGGTGGTCGTCTGGCTTGCTGTTGGAATTTGGAATGTCGATAAAGTTTACGGAAAGAAGATGTTTGGCTACCAAGAAGACAAAATTTGTATTGAATGTTTCAATGGTACTCGTACGGGTACTTGTCCACAACTGATGGATGATAAGCTCACATATCCACGCGCCGCTGAATCAACAGAAATGATGGATTCGGCGCCTAATGATAGTTCGGATTATTCCGATAGCCATGTTATTAGAAATGGGTTTTGCACTCAATTTCACTCTACATTAACTACCGAAGGGCAGGATTATATTAAAAGATTCCAGACGATGCCAATACCGGAGAAGAGTTATGCTGAGTCGCTTGGGGTAGCTTGGCGATATGTGGGAGATTTTTTTGTTGCTATTATCTGTCGCACCATTGGATGTAAAATGTAGTTTATTATTTAATCCAAGTAGACTCTGGCCTCATTCACCAGACCGATCAAACTAAAACACCGTATCTTATGCGGTGTTTTAGTTTGATCGGTCACTTATTCGTCGTAGAGTAGGCCACGTATGGCATACTCTTAACTCGGGAATATAGATGTTTATCTCAGCTCTTTGATCATCCGTAGCTTCAAGCTTACGGCCGTTCCAATTGCAGTCAGGCTGAACAGAGAAATAACGGCATACCCTACGAATGGAATGAACCAGAGGATAATATATGCGGCCACGCCAATTAACATAGTCTTCCAGCTAACGTCGAAATTCGTTTTCTTAGTAAGCCATTTATATAGAAGTGAACCTATGAATATCGGAGTTAAGGCACAGCTAAGGATACTAAGAGCAACAATACTTATGATGCCTAAAATTCCAAGCGGAATTCCAACGACCGTAACCAGAAGTAGAATAGATATTACGGGTAAGATAATAACAGTGACGAACCCCTTTCCAAGTGCGGCCCAGGGAGACTTGAAGGCAGTCTCAACTGCTTCAACGCTGTAGCGTCTGAACATGATACCCATTAAGAATACTAGGACAATCATCATCAAGGCCTTCATGATCAACCAGAATGATATGAAAGCTTTGATAGGTCGACTTTCGTTACGCATCGCTTTCGATTCATAAGAAACTGTGCCAAGAATTTTTGCCTCGCTATCTCTAGACATTTCATTGGGTGAACGATAGGTAAGATTGCCGCTAATAACAGCTTTCGGTCCCAATTTCAATTGAGTGGCATCGACAATAATATCTCCAGTCACGGTGGAATTTATATATACCAATGCTCCTGCTATCCGAGCCTTACCTCGAACAGAAGCCTCGACATTAATTGAATTGCCGCCAAGTAAGAGGTCGCCACCCACTTGGCCACCGGAAACCGTAATCTGATTGCCGCCTATCATGGCATCGCCGCCAACGTTGCCCTGAATAAAAACAGTATTGCCGATAATCTTAACGTCGTCGTCGACATTGGCAGTAATGACAACATTGTTGCCAGCTGAAAAGAGATCTTGGCTGACCTGGTTACTTATGAGGACGGATTGACCTGCCGCAAAGAGATCTCCGATTATTGTACCAGTGACGGATACGCTACTGCCGGCGATATACAGATCATCGCTGACTATCTCTGACGAGCCGACGGTTGGGTTGCTTCCGCTCGTAAATGTCGCACCAAGAGCTACCGCTGGCAACAAAAGTGCCATGGCAACAAAGAGTATAATTTTTTGTTTGTTCATATCTATACTATAGCAAGTATCAGCAAATTTTCCAAAAATTCTCTAGCCGACTAGCGTCGGTTTTTTATTCCCAACAGATTTTGGCCTCATTTGCTCAGCGTGATGCACTTGATTGACAGAACGCGATTTCGGTGGTATTATTAATATATCCTGAAATCTGGAGGTTGTGCCATGCCCGACATTCGTAAGTGTGCAGTCTGTCGCGTTGAGTTTGACTTCGACGAGTCCGGGCTAGAGGGTCCAAACGACGTCGTGGTCTGCGGCGCGGTCTGTGCCAAAAAGTCTGCCGCCAGTCGTGGAAGCGAATATGTGATCCACGACGGCGAGGGGGCGGTAGTTGAGACGAACATCACTCCTGGCATCAAGACTCACCGCTGGTAATCTTATCTCGAACGCCACATCAAGGAACAGGAGGAGTGCAAATGAAAGTCACGGTTCTCGAGAAACCGACCGGAGGAACGTGGTCACGATCTGAGGTTGAGGCTATCATGGGGACAATGACCGAAGTCGAACAGCTACCGAGGCTGCCGAATCGTATCGTGCTCATGAACAAGCCGCTCCGTGGTTCGATCTCGTGCGCTCTGGGCCACACCAACTACGTCGCGCGAGAAGTGGACTACCACGATCGCTGGGCCTAGCTATCGGCCCGCCTACTTGGCGACGGAAACCCGTCGACTCAAGTCGGCGGGCTTCTTTTTTTATCCATATCCAGCTGAGTCTTTTTGGGTGTTTGCCGAGGTTGTCGATCTGAATATGTTCTGTGAGCGAAGCAAGGCATGCGGATGGTTTACGAATATCGTTTTAATTGATATGCTAAAGTTATGCAAAAAATAGCTACAAAAGTATTCGTCGGGGCGTCTGTCGCTTTCGGTATTATCGGACTGTCGATGGTTGTGACAACATCTCCTGAAAGCAACGGCCCGAATGTTGTTCTGTTGAAACTTCTCTTCACTAGCGTCATTGTCATTTTAACCTCGTTCGCTCTAAGTGTAGCCAGTAAGTATCTCAACAATAAGTCCTAATCTCAGTTAGGTTATAGAATTGATGCCCAAGAGGAGAGGGGCGCGTCTTTCAAAAAGTGCCTTAAATGGGCACTTTTTGGTATTGCAAACGTTACAGTTTCGTGCTATAATATAAATAATGTTGTGGCGTCTAACCTGGGCGTCGCGAACAGACCGTAAACCAACGATCCAGCACAGCTGGACGGATGGAAGGAGAGCGGCTATGGCAACTATGGTGTTGCTCGACAACAATGGCGAGAAAGTACGGACTCTCGGGTCGATCATCAATCCGAACCCGGATCTGGTCATCCCGCAGGGGTGGATGCTCAGTTGGGAAAATCAGTTCATGGAGGTCCTCGCAAAGGACCACCTGAACAACGCCGTACTAACGCATGGGAAGGCTCTCGTTCTGGTCACCGCTATGATGAGTACGGTTGTGGTCCGGATTGAGAGCCCGAACGTGAAGGACCTGGTCGAGGCGATCGACCTCGTGACCCGGTACCTTGGCGGCGAGGTTGCCACCTTCAGCCCCAACGCCGCCAACAATTCGTTCATTGGCGGTATCAAGAATGACCTCATCTTCCTTTGGGGGAAGACGACTCAGGCCATTCGCTCGCTACGGCAGCGGATTGGTTTCAAGATCGCACGCTAAGCGTGCATGCCTCGCATCGAGACAGGGGACCTCAATCCTTGTCTAGTGCGAGGCCCTTTGTTTTTATTCGTACCGAATTTATTTTAGGAACCAAGCCTTAACGACTTCTTCAGATGGTTTGTTGCGGAAGCCGGCCGATATCGATATCAGGGGCCTTACTTCTGGATCGAGAGCATCATCCCAGGCGAAATTACCGACGTTAATCCTGACGATATTCGTTGCATCTCGGACCACCGAAAAGAAGGAATTAAAAGCTTTGGCTTGCTCGTTGTAATCACTTTCAAGGGCTCTGATCGATGGGTTTTTGGAATCGAGATATTCGACTGGGCCAGCAAAAGTGCCGTCTGTATAGCTGGATGGTGCGAAGAATAGAGATACCTTTATTCCCTTCGCAATGGCCTTTCGGTTAACATCTTCGATCATTCTTCCCATCGCCGCATCGAATGATTCTTCTCCGTCTATTTTGTACTTGCCAGGTATAGCGTATATTTTTATCTCAATCACGTCGGCTTCCTTGTAATAATCATATTTTGTCCAATCTTCCTTTCCGTTTTTGCCGTCGATAAACCCGTATATATTCAGATCAGTCATTATCTCTCCTTTAAAATTCTCCTTGACCTTAGATATGAGTTTTTTCCATAATCTATTCGCAAGCTCCTCGTGTCTAGTAAACGTTGGGTCCTGGAACATGGGCGATATGGACATAATATCGACTCCAGCTTCCTGGTACATCTTACCCTTCTCTGATAATCGCGATTCCCATTTTTCGAAGTAATTGGAAATCCATTCTTCCGTATGTGAACTGTTGAAGTCTTCGTAATCTTTCGCGACGTCTGTGGTAATATCTCCTTTTATCCCAGACAATATGAATTTCCCGATATTCACGAAGGCCAGATTTCTTTTTATGCCAAGTTTCATCCCGCGTGAATGGGCGGCTTCTACGAGCTTCTCCAGATCCTCGGAGTTTATTGATTCGTCACGCATATCGTTCCAGAATGTTTCGTCAGCTAACTGATATGAAGTACTTTTATAGTCTGTCTCGTCGTCATATAGAGCCCTGTCAAAATCGTGTATGAATATCTCTTTGGCGCCAAGAGTTCTTACTCGTTCGAATGAACTCTCAATATTGGCCTGCGTCGTTTCGAACATTCCCATATTGTAGTTTCGGCCCCATGTGTCGTACATATTAACCGCTTTTATTTGAGGCAGAGGGGATGGAGAAACCGATACTTCATATTTGTGTACTATAAATTCTCCACGGCACCAGGGAGGAGTCGGCCATGGTCCGACAGGTGGGCAGATATTGGAAGCGAACATCGCGCCGATTAGTAGAAGAAGGATCGCCGCGATGATCGCAAGATAGATAAAAGTTTTTCTCATATATTAATTATTTTATTGGAACACTAGTATATTTAATCATTAAAAGGAGTGCGGAGCAACGAGAATGAAAAAGACATCCAGTATCATTTATATCTATTGGCAGTAATTTTTTGCTGAGATTATCGATTAAACTGAATTTATTGAATGCGTGGACGTTTAAAATGGATTGTGATTAAATTTAAAAATGGTTATAGATATAGAATTAACCTTGAACAGGTTTGGATTCGGTAAAATCGACGCGAATAAATTTCAGCTGTTTTGCTTCAGGTTTTCTAGGTGGGAGATCCCTGGCAAGTATTCTATTTCCTTCGAGATAAATTGGCGAGTTAAAGAATAAGCTCCCGCCTTAATGCGTCTGGATTTAAGACCTTGACAGCCTAACGAAACTGATGTATTTCTTGAATAAGCACATTTACAAAGGAGCTGGCACATGGCGAATTGGTGGGAATCAGAACCAGAAAAAACTCAAGAACAAAAAGACTATGAGGCGGGTCAAAAAGAGGGATCGCAATGTAATTCGATGGGCGCAGCATTTAGGCACGATGTTCTTGTGGGCTTCCACAGTGAGGCATTCGAGAGAGGGTTTGATAATGGTTATGCTAACCAGCCGGAGCCTCCCAGAGAAGAGCCCGATGTGGATGAAGGATCAAGCTCAGACGATGATGACTATGGTAGCTATAGTTATTCGTCTTCTTCCAGTAGCACAAACATCTCTTCTCCGCCCGGAGACTCACCTAGCAATGCTATAGGGCGGGTTATCTTGGGTAGTATTATTGTTGTCTTGGTGATGTTCTGTACTCTAATTATGGGGCCAAATCATCAACATGTAGCGAATGATGATACTCAACCATCATATCGCGAGGCAATCATAAATGAACCGACGCATGTATCACCATCGGAAGATGGACCTCGCAAGACTATCCCAAAAAGCGTTGAAGACATTAATCGTATCGACAAGAGCCTCGGTGATAATAATGAAGATAAAAATCTTGACGCCGTATTCGACACATCCATTGTCCATTCCATAGATGTGGAGCTCGAAAGAGACTATTTTGCTTCTCATTGGGGCACAGTAGACACAAGATCGGCCAAGAAACATTTCAGGATATCAAAGTCTTTTTCTCGGAAGGTCCTAGTAAGTGGACATCTAGCTTCTAGCGAGGCGTTTACTGCTCCCGAATGGAAGTTAGATCTGGAAGAGTGTAATGCTCTCAACGATCCAGAAGGAGATAGGGAGGTTGAGATGATATTTTTTCAGATAAATCCTGACGATATTCTGGTGGGCGAGGAGATGAATAAGGCTTACGATGAACTAGGGTTAAGAGCAGATCCCTATGCACTAGCCGCCGTAAATCATAAAGATAAAACATTCTCGCGCCGCTATCCGAATATGACATTTTGGAGTATTCCGCAAGATTCCAAAGACTATCAGGTTTTAATGTTCAGAGAGATCAAATCCGAAGATACGCTTAATATATATTGCGGCCATGTTCCTTTCTCGTGGCACTATATGGCATTTGGTGTTAATTGGTGGTATGCCGGAATCAGGAAATAACAATCTGTCCAGAATATGGACTTGATGGCCAACAATGGCCATCTTTTTTTATAATTCTATAGTGAAGTCCAACGATAGTTTTAGAGAGCAATCTTTTAATTATTTTATAAAAATGACAGAATAGGAGTAAATGCAAAATATAATTATATGGATAACAAACATCATTCTCATTATTTTCTACTTTTAGCGCTCGCGACATCGATTATCGTCTTGTATTTTGTAGCTAAGCCATTTTTAAGTCCATTGATATTGGCTGCTGTATTCGCGTTTCTCTTCCAGGTGATCTACAAAAAGTTTTTAGGTATTTTCATAAATCGAGAGAGCTTGGCGGCATTTCTCACAACTCTCGTCGCTATTATTCTGATCTTATTACCGATCGTGCTTTTGGGAACTCAGATCTTCAAAGAATCTAGCCAGCTGTATCAATCCCTCGTGCATAGCGGTGGAGGAAATTTTGTTGATTCGATGGAAAATATATTAAACCAAGCCCGCACTATTCTCCCGATTCCTGCAGATTTTGAATTCAACTTTGATCAATATGCTAGGCAGGGGCTAGACGTGCTGATTAGAAACTTTGGCGCAGTGTTTTCAAGTTTTGCCAAGATATTACTCAATACGTTCGTATTCCTTATTGCTTTTTATTTCTTTCTCAAAGACGGCGATAGACTAAAAAATTATCTCATTGCGCTGAGTCCCCTCAACGATACGGATGATGATTTCATTGTGTCACGCTTGAAGGTGGCCGTGTCCGCGGCTATGAAAGGAAACTTAGCTATTGGGCTCGTTCAAGGAGCTTTAACCGGTATTGGTTTTGCAATCTTCGGCGTGCCTAATCCCGCGCTTTGGGGAGGCGTTGCCGTTGTGGCTGCTTTTCTTCCTGGTATTGGAACGGCGCTGGTCATTACTCCGGCGATCATCTTTTTGTTTCTTACCAATAGCACATTTGGTGGAGTTGGGCTCCTGGTGTGGGGGATGATAGCAGTTGGCCTTATCGATAACCTCTTGGGCCCCAAGCTTGTTGGCCGTGGTATGCAGCTACATTCGCTTGCGGTATTCATCTCCGTCTTGGGTGGACTGGCTTTCTTTGGTCCGTTGGGATTCCTTTTGGGGCCACTTGCTATGAGTGTTTGCATGGCCTTGATTGATATATACGTCTTACTTAAGGTGCGAGAGAATAAGATTATGAGTTAGTCTTATTGGTCATATAAATCTTTTAAAAATCGTATAATAAATTTATGAAAAACATATTTATGAAAATATTTGCCGGTGTCTCTTATGTCGCCATGGTAGTGGTGAATTTTTTGGCTAATAGTTTGCCCATTAATAATCGTTCCACCGGAGAGATATCGAATGCCTATCCTAACCTATTTGCACCAGCGGGCGTGACTTTTTCTATCTGGGGCTTGATTTATCTTCTACTGGCTGGCTATGTGATTTATCAATTTACAAAAAGCGGTCAGCAAAGAGAGGGGATTTTCAGAAAGATCAACCCACTTTTTATCGCCACCTCTCTTGCTAACATGACGTGGATATTTGCTTGGCACTATGACTATATCGGCCTCTCAGTTTTTATAATGGCGATATTACTCGTTCTTCTTATTAAGATCGCAGATGTTCTTCGCGCGGAGCGATTTACTTCGTCGGAGAAGTTTTTTATTTGGGCGCCATTTAGCGTGTACTTTGGCTGGATTACCGTGGCAGCGATTGCTAATATAACGGTATTTTTGATCAGTATTGGTTGGAAGGGATTTGGAGTTGCTGACTTTGTCTGGACTAGCATTATTTTAATCGTCGGCGCGCTCATTGGTATCTTGCGCATGCGCAAAGATAAAAATATTGCCTATGGTCTAGTGCTGATCTGGGCGTATTTGGGGATTCTTTTGAAGCACCTATCGGCCGACGGTTTTAATGGGCAATATCCCAGCATCATTGTCGCAGTAATTATATGCCTAGTTATGTTTATATTTTTTGTGGGGAGGATATCTTATGGCAAGCAGTATTAACTATTTCGATTGCAATTGTAGCTCTTATTATTGTCGGCGGAAGAGGGCAGGATTTTATTGATAGTATCCATTCTGCTTATAACGGCGAATATCTTCTTATGTCTCTCGTCATTGCGATGCCCCTTTAATCCTGGACGGATTTTTGCTATGGTACTCATGCCTATGAATAGTCTTACAGACGAACAATTAGTCCAGAAATACCTCGGGAAAGACGATAAAGCCCTAGAGGGGCTTATTAAGCGATATCTGCCCATTATTTTTGGTTTTGTTAAAAGATATACCGGTAATCAAGATACTGCCTCTGACGTTGCACAGGAAGTTTTCGTTAAAGTCTGGAAAAATCTTAAAAATTTTGATCAGTCTAAAAGTTTTCGAACTTGGATATTCACCATTGCAAAACGAACGGCCATTGATGAGCTAAGAAAAAAGAATGCTTTGCCTTTCTCTGTTTTGAAGGAAAACGGATTCCCCGAATCTATAGTTGATGAATCTCCGTCAATTCCGGATCAGATATTTGCCCAAGAACAATCTAGGAAGCTCTCAGCGGCCTTGGCTAGGCTACCAGTAGGCTATAATTCCGTAATCAATCTATATTCTAATAACGGTCTAAATTTTAGGGAGATTGCCATTTTACTCAATGAACCGCTGAATACCGTAAAGAGTAGATATAGGCGAGGCCTAGCTTTGTTAAGGAAGCTACTCTAGATATACAAATGATTTCAGGGCACAAAGGATGCACCAAAGTGCATCCTTTGTGCGTATTAGTATGTATGCGAGATCAAAAAGATAATCAACGATTTGAGGATATGCCCTCGGTTAGACTTCCTCGAAGCTTATTCTCGCGCATCATAAAAAGATTGGGCTTGGAGAAAGAGCTTATTCTGGCGAAGAGATATCTGGGTTTTTTTGTAGTCCTACTCATGATCTTTTTGTTCTTGTCGATCTTTGCCTTTATCGGAATAAAACATGTCTTATCAGAATCTAACCTAGAATTTTTCATCTCTCTTATATTCTCTGATCCTGGCGTAGTGATTAAATATTGGGACAGTTTTGCTTTTGCGGCCTTTGAGTCGATGCCTGGCATCACGGCCACGGCACTACTTCTTTCAGTAGCTTTTCTAGCCCTTTTTATCAGACTCGCTGCTCTTGCTTTTGAAAAACTTTTTACGGTTATTAAATTAATTAATAAACAGAAACATGGACACAAATAGTTCGGATTTATCCACTACGAGTAAAATATTGGACTTTATTAAGTCAAAAAAAATAGTTGTTGTTATCGTAGCCCTTTTTGGTTTTGCCATGCTCTTGGGGACATTTAGCGTCGGAGTCGCAGTCGGATATCGTAAGGCTAAGTTCTCGTATGCCTGGGGAGAAAATTATCATCGAAATTTTGCCGGACCAAGGGATGGATTCATGGGAGAATTTAACCAAGAATTGAATGGCGGCGATTTCATCGGTGGGCATGGTACTTTTGGGCAGATAATCAACATGGCTGGTTCTGAGCTGGTAGTCCGAGGCAAGGACAATGTTGAGAAAATTATAGTTATTAACGCGAATACTGATATTAGACGCTTCAAAGATGCGATTCAAATGAAAGATCTCACAATTGACGAATCGATTGTAGTGATTGGAGAACCTAACGACAAAGGCCAGACCGTGGCTAAATTCATTAGAATTATGCCTGCTTCCCCGACAGACCGGCCATTGCCTGCTTCGCCAGGGCTTCAGCGAGGCGAGCCGTCTCCTCGTTTACCACGAAGATAAAAATATATGAATAAAATATTACAAATAATTTTAAAACGGAAGATATTATTGGGCATGGGGTTTTTAGTCATCGCTCTTGGCTCGTATTTCTTTTTTCGAGGAGACGCCACGATAGAAACTAAATATGTATTAGCGGCCGTCGAAAAAGGAACCATCGTTGCCTCTATCACTGGCAGTGGTCAGATCTCTGCCCTGCAGCAAGTGGATGTTAAGCCAAAGGTTTCGGGTAGTATAACTTATGTTGGGGTTAAGGCCGGACAGCAAGTTTACGCGGGTCAAGCCTTAGCTTACTTAGACTCGCAAGATGCTCAGCGGTCGGTGCGTGATGCTCAGATTAGCCTCGAGAGCGCCCAAATATCTTTGGAGAAAATGCGTCGTAGTCAGGAGACGAGCGGGGAGACTACGACAGATAATCTAGCTCAGTCATACAAGGACGGATATAGCAAGGTCTCGGATGCATTTTTAAATCTACCAAATTTAGTTGAATTAGCGCGAGGCGTCCTTTATGACAACAATGTCGAAGCTGGTGGTTGTGGCAATGTTTGCGAGTATGGCAACTTAGCTTATCAAGACTTTAGAGAGGAATTTAAATCTATAACCTCTCGAGCTGAATACGATTATAAAATCGCTAAAGACGCCTATGATCCTAATTTCAAGACTTATAGAGATGTAAGATTAGATGCTTCGCCGGAAGAAATAACGTCAATTATAGAAACGACAGAAAATACGGTTGAACTTTTAGCCCAAGCCATTAAAAGCGAGCAGAACATGCTAGATGCTCTAGTGAGCAATATTAACGACGAAGCATCGAAGCAAGGCCATAAAGGACAGATACGACAACAATTAGTTACCTTCCAAAATAGTATTGGAAGCGGAGTGAGTAATTTAAATAGCATTCTTTCAAGTCTAGGTAACGCTAGGCGGTCAATCGAATCAGCCCAAAGATCTCTTGAAGATTCGGCGCTTTCTAATCCAATAGACATAAGAAGTCAGGAGAATACAGTTGCGCAGAGACAAGCGGCATTGCAGGATGCGAAGAGTAACCTAGCAGACTATGCAGTTCGTGCGCCATTTGCTGGAATCGTGGCCAAATCAGATATTGAAATTGGAGATTCGGCATCGAGTGGTACGATAATAGCGACATTGCTGACCAAACAAACCATTGCTCAAATATCGTTGAACGAAGTTGATATTTCTCAAGTCGAAGTTGGACAAAAGGCTACACTTACTTTTGACGCAGTAGAAGATTTAGCTCTCACGGGAAAAGTATTAGAAGTTGATTCCCTAGGAACGGTTAGCCAGGGTGTGGTTAGTTATAATGTTAAAATCGGATTTGATACTCAAGATGAGCGAATTAAATCTGGCATGAGTGTTTCTGCCGCTATTATCACTGATTCTAAGCAAGACGTTTTGGTGGTGCCTAACTCAGCCATCAAATCTGCTAGTAGTGGAAGTTACATAGAAATACCAGGAGACAAATTGGATGCCGAATCGGCGGCTAGTCTTTTAAATAGTACTGGCATTTCTCTATCTTCTGCCATACAAAGGCAGACGATTGAAACGGGATTATCTAATGACGCTATTACCGAAGTCACGAGTGGTCTTAATGAGGGAGATCTTGTTATAGTTCGAACCATCGCCGCCTCAACTCAAACTACGACAAGTCAGGGCCAAAACAGTCTATTCCCGGTAGGCGGAAGTGCTACTGGCGGCGGAGGAGGCAACAGGACGCAGATGCGCTAATAATAACTTGTGACGAGTCTATCAAGCCATGATCAAGTGTAATAATATATTCAAGATATATAAAAGCGGAGATATAGAAACTAGTGCTCTTAAGGGAGTTAGTTTTGAAATTACTGATGGTGAATTTGTAGCTATTATGGGTCCATCAGGATCTGGGAAATCAACATTGATGCATATCATCGGAGCCCTGGATATCCCCACAAGCGGCGAATATATTCTCGATGGACATGATGTCTCTAATTTGACTGACGACGAATTGGCTGATACCAGAAAAGATAAATTGGGATTTGTTTTCCAGGCATTTAACTTATTGCCAAGAGCTACTGTGCTTAGGAACGTAATATTGCCTTTGGTATATGCCGGAGTTCCCAAAGAAGAGCGTGAGCTAAAAGCTCGACGGGCTCTTATTAATGCCGGGATGGATGAATCTCACTTCCATCATAGGTCAAATCAGCTCTCGGGAGGGCAGATTCAACGTGTTGCTATAGCTCGAGCCTTGGTTAATGATCCCTCTTTAATTCTCGCAGATGAACCCACCGGTAATTTGGATACAAAAACAGGAGAAATAGTTTTGAATACTTTCCAGGCTCTTAACGAAAAGCAAAATAGAACTATCGTTCTCATCACTCATGAGCGAGAGGTGGCCGAACATGCTGATAGAATTATAACCATCAAAGACGGACTAATCGTGGAGGATAAGATAAATAAAAATAAGCGTCACGCAAATCTATCATGATCATTTCTGATTTATTCGAAGAAACATATTCAGCCTTGCTAGCGAATAAGGCCAGATCTGGTCTTACGGTTCTTGGCATTGTCATCGGTATCGGTTCAGTTATCGCTATGATCTCAATTGGGCAAGGAGCCAAGGGGACTATTGAATCGAGCATCCAAAACTTGGGATCTAATTTGGTTATCGTAATGCCCGGTGCTCAGCGAGGCGTTGGCATTCAGGTCAATGCCGGTCGTGGTAGCGCTCAGACATTAACTCAAGATGACGCTGATGCACTTAAGGAGCAAGTAGTTTTAGCGAATGATGTCGCCCCAGAACTTTCTAGTCGGTATCAGATAACGGCTAAGGGAACTAATACCAATACTCAAGTAGTTGGAACGGTGCCGAGTTATTTAACAGTCAGAAATGTTGAGCTTGAAGATGGTTCATTTATCAGTGAGCAGAATCTCAGAAGTTTATCCAAAGTAGTAGTATTGGGGCCAACGGTAAGAGATGATCTTTTCGGTGAAGGAGTAAGTCCCATCGGCCAATCAATCCGTATCCGTTCTGTTCAGTTCAAAGTTATTGGAGTGATGAAAGCTAAAGGGGGAAGTGGATTTAATAATCCCGACAATACGATGTATATACCCCTTTCTACCGCGCAAAAGTTTTTGGCTGGAAATGCATCGGTAAGTCAAATAAGCGTCCAGGCTGTTGATCAGAACTCTATGGCGGAATTACAAGCCCAGATTACTGCCCTACTACTCGATAGGCACAATATCTCAGATCCGGCCCTTGCTGACTTTAGTACACTTAATCAGGCAGATATTGTAGCGACGGCATCTTCGGTTACCGATACCTTTACTATTCTTCTTGCCGCAGTCGCGGGCATATCCTTAGTTGTCGGGGGAATTGGCATTATGAATATGATGTTGACCACGGTTACGGAGAGAACGAGAGAGATAGGGTTAAGAAAGGCTATCGGCGCCAAGAGAAAAGATATTAATTTACAATTTTTAGCCGAAGCCGTACTGCTTACCTTTTCTGGAGGAGCGCTAGGAATAATATTCGGATGGGTCGTCAGTCTGCTAGTCTCAAGATTTGGTGGCATAGCGACATCGATTTCAATATCTTCAATTTTATTAGCATTCGGCGTCTCAGCCGCTATTGGGATTGTATTTGGCTACTACCCGGCTTCTCGGGCGGCTAAATTAAATCCCATAGAGGCGCTACGTTTCGAATAACAAAAATACCATGAAGAAACTTTTATTAGTGGCGATAGTAGTCGCAGTGATAGTTGGAGGTGGAGCGTTTTATGGAGGCATGAAATATGCTCAGGCTGGAAAAGGGAATTTTGCTAACTTAACTTCGGAACAGCGTCAACAATTCGCGGATAATGCTGGAGCTGGTCTTAGAAATGGTCCGAGCAGAGGTAGTATGGGCGCAGGAGTTATCTCGGGAGAGATCATCTCAAAAGACGACAAGAGTGTAACTGTTAAAATGAGAGATGGTGGTTCAAAGATTGTGTTCTATTCCGGCTCGACAGAGATTGGAAAGTTTACCAAGGGCGTTGTCTCCGACTTGAGCATCGGAGAAACCGTAACAACTAATGGTACTGCGAATTCTGATGGAAGCCTGACAGCTCAATCAATCCAAATCAGACCTTTGCTACCAAGTCCAACGCCATCCAATTAATAGCAAGCCCAAGTTGCACATATCGATTGCCGAGCGCTCCCTTACTCTTTAGTCAATCTGACATGAATATGATAAAATTTTCGTATGAATAAAACTAGGATAACTTATTCTATTCTTGCAATATTGTTTGGCGTATTCATGGTTGTGTACGGTGGATACGACGATAGTCCAGGAGCGCAAGGACTCGGACTGATAGCGGCTATTGTTGGTATCGTGGGCATTATAAAGAGCAAAAAGAGAATCTCTAGCCAAAATAATTGATTACATATTATTCTATGTATAAAAAAATATTAATATTAGGCGTGTTTCTTGCTGCGGGGGTATTAATTCTCGTCTTTACAGCTAAAGACAATACAAATAAGAGCTCTACGGTAAGCCCGACTGCTAGTCCATCCATCACTCCAAAATCTCAAGATACATCTTCTGGGCATACTCTTTTAGATGTTGCTAGTCATAATGGCAGACCAAGCTGCTGGAGCGTGGTTAATGGAAAGATTTATGACCTTACTTCGTGGATTGATAAACATCCCGGTGGCTCTGATCGCATTCTTAAGATATGTGGGACTGATGGCTCGGCCAATTTTAACAATCAGCATGGAGGTAAGCAGAAACCGGCTGATCAATTAGTTAATTTCTATGTTGGAGATTTGTCGGTGCGATAGACCATGGAGTGCCCGATATACGTGTTGATCTTATGCAACACTAATTAAGGCTCGATTTTTCCTCTTTTCAACCCGCAAAATAGGGGAGGAACGTTCATTTCTCCTTGCTAAAACAGTAAGATTGATGGCCTAGACAGGTCTAAGCTGTTGCGATTGACGAAACCGCCTGTTTATGCTATAATTAATACAACAGTGATGGTAGGGACCTTCACAACAGAATACGTTAGATTTGGTGCTTTTTTTCTTGTATCCATAAGGAGCTTGAGGATGAAGAAGATCGACAGGACTGCCGAATTCCCTCAGTTGAGGGACGGCGAAGTGTATGCGGACTGGACGGGAGCGGCGCTTCCACCGGTATCGCTCATCAGCAAGTTCGCGACGTTTCTGACGTCGCATCTGCTGGGTAACCCACACTCATCGCACCGGGCATCGCAGACCGCCTCCGACATGGTGACGGCGACGCGAGCGAGAATTCTGTCGTATCTCAACGCTTCCAGCGATGAATACGATGTGGTCTTTACCCCGAACGCGACCGGTGCGATCCGTATCCTCGAACACTTCGTGTTCCGGGGCGGTGAGCTTCTGCTCACCGCGGACAACCATAACTCGGTCAACGGCTTGCGGGAAACCGCAAAACGTGACGGAGGGGTGGTGCGCTACGCGCCCATCAATGGCAATCTCGGGATCGACGTAGATGGGTTGGTCCGACTGCTCGACTACCCGCGTACGGAAGGTGGGAACAAGCTCTTCGCCTACCCGGCGAAGAGCAATTACTCGGGGGTGTGTCATCCGCTCGAGCTAGTCGGGATGGCGCAGGAACGCGGGTGGTACGTCCTTCTGGACGCCGCCGCGTACAACGCGAACTGCCGTCTCGATCTGAGCGCGGTCAAGCCGGACTTCGTTCCGGTGTCGTTCTACAAGATGTTCGGGTTCCCAACGGGTGTCGGTTGCCTGATCATCAAGAAGACGGCCTACGCAGCGCTGGCCAAGAAGTGGTTCGCCGGCGGCTCGATCCGACTGGTGTCGGTCGCCACCGACTACTTTACCCATGATCGTGGGGCGTCGAAGTACGAGGACGGAACCATCAACTTCCAGATGATCCCGGCGATCATGGAAGGGCTCGAGTTCCTCGAGGAGTTTGGGGATCGGAATCGGCACGCCATCGCGTTGGCTACCCAGCTCCGTGACGAGCTCAAGGGCTTGGCAGTGGGAGACGCCTTGTTCGTCATTCACAGCCCGCGTGGTACGGACACCGTGGCTTGCGCCGTTCGCAAAGACGGCGAATACTTGTCAGTGAGAAGGTTTGAAGAGTTCGCCTCTGAGCGTGGAGTTCACGTCCGGGCGGGCGACTTCTGCAACCCCGGGGCTAACGAGCAGGTGTATGGCTTCGTGGTCGACCCAAACGAGCCGCAATTCGATGCGGCTCCCAACGGGAGCATCAGAATTTCATTTGGCTACGCCAACGTGGCGAGCGATGTTTCACGGATTCTCGAGGTGGCAAGGGAGTACTTGGACCACATCCAGTAGGAGAGGTGACACATGAGCCAGGATCAGTCGAAGGTTGACTCGCGTATCAAGGTCGGCTCGATCGTGAGTCGCCGTGGGCAGGAATACAGGGTGACAGAGTTCACCCACGGCTGCTGCGGCGGCGACGAACAGGTTCGGGTCAGGGATGGCAACGGCTTTTCGGCCGGGCCGTTCTACACCGACAACGTCAAGTTCGTTCGATAGTCGTCTACGCGACGGCTATCAGCCCCCGGGGGGTTCTACCCCCGGGGTTTTTGTTTACTAAATAAATTGCCCAACGAGCGATCATATAAAAATATCTGGATTAATATCCGCGTATTTAGGAAGGAATAAAAAGATGATCCATGAGTGGATCATCTTTTTATTCCTGGGGAACTATAAACGAGTCTTTGTCTTATTGCGGCATCTGCATGTATTGTGGCTCGCCGATTCTAACTGAGGCGTTGAACAATCCATACTGAGCTTTTGCTTGGGCGTTTGCATTCAAGTTATAATAAACTTCTTGAATGGCATTTCTAGCCTGAACTGGTCCGATGGTACGATTTTGTAGAGCTTGAGAGGATAAAGTTCCAGTCCAAGCTGAGATTGTCGATAATGAAGAGTCTACCATTAAGAGGTATTTTTGTTTATCGGCATCCGAGAGACCATTCGGATTTCTTTGAGCTTCTTCAAGGGCTTTAACTGCGTTGAATACTCCGGTATAAGCCAAATGTTCAGGAGAGTTTGATATCGTCGCCAACACTTCGCTCAAAGGCTTCCCTGCGTGGAAAGATGCACCTGAATCTAGGGGTCGATGGAATATCGCTCCATATAGACTTGTCAGTAGCGATGTGTCGACAGTGCAAGTTGCGTTAGCCGAGGCTACTTGAGTATGATTACTAACGAACATCCCTCCGAGTAGTCCTAGGCCGATCATTAGGAAAGAGACAATAAATATGTTGTGTTTTGATATTTGCATTCAGTTGTTAAAATAAGTACTAAGTAATCACGAGTTTTGATGAAACTAGTAAATTATCGGTGCTTAAATTAAGTTAATTATTCTACCGCGGGCTACGACCTGGGTAGCGAGTTAAAAAATACTACCCATTTTGATCCCGATCACTTTTGATGCCGTACAAAGCATCTATACATTGCAATTGATCGCTGATGCGGATAGCTAGTAGGCTTTAGAATCTACTTTGAGAGGATGAGGGCTATCTTTATGGTGGCATCCATGGTCTTGGCAGAATTATTCCAATCTGCCGCTGCTTGCTTGAGCGTATCAAAAGAATAAATCATACCATTGCCTTGAGTGGTGCCTGGATCATTTACTATGAATCCAGAGGCATTGTAGCCGCGCACCACGATCATGTGGTAAAAAGGCCCTGAGTCCGTGTAGATCGGCAATAATCGGGCATTTATTGGCAGGAGAACGACATGGCCTCTGCTCAGCTCTTTCTTTAAATCCTTTTCGGTGTAATCTCTTATTTGCTTAACGGTTATGTCAAATACTTTTTCAGCCATTCGAGAAGTGGTGTAAGCGCCAGTGTCGGCGTTGTAGCCAATATTGTTTGCCTCCCATTTTCTTAGTTTGGCTATATATTCTTGGGCTAGGGCTACTGTTAACTCATTATCTCTGTTGCCTTCGAAATAGGCGTGAGCCATGGCGATGCTTGTCTCTTCGCAATCTTCGTTACGGTCCCATCTCCCCGTCGGAGCTTGATCAGTAAAGGGTACGGCCAGAACGAGGGTCTCGGGTAGTGGCCAGTTAGTCATTACGATGATCAGTCCGATAAGGCCCAGTCCGAGCAGGCTCATCGTGCGTCTGTGCGTCGAAAAAATATTTTGCATATTGGTGGATTATTTTGAAACAACGATCATGACGGATTTGCTTTCGTCGATTGTGTCGATGGCATGATCCCAATCAGCCGTGGCATTGTTAATGGTCGAGAATGAATATAGATAATTCTCGCCGTTTCTTGTGCCAGAATCATTGGTGATAATTTTTGTGGCTGTATAGCCGCGAATTACTAACATATGATAAATTGGCCCCGGTTGCTTATAGTTCGGATTATTGAGTTTGCGGCCATTAACCGGAATTATAAGTACTTTACCTGCTAGTAGGGCCGATTTAATATCGTTTTCGGTAAAGTTTTTTACTAGGTTAGTTTTAAGGCCGTATACCGATTCAATCATTTCTGCAGTTTCTACTGCGTCAGTATCTAAATAGTAGCCGAAATTCGTATCCTGCCACTTAGTCAATTTGGTAATTTCTATTTCCACCTCGGCGGCCGGAATTTTTTCTCTTGTGTCGCCGGCAAAGTATGCCCCGGCCATTATGGCGCTAGCTTCTTCGCAGGCTTCATTGTGAAGTTGGTCCCAATTGCCGATCGGCGCCTGGGGCGTGAAGGGAACAGCGAGAGAAAAACTCAGAGGAGTTTCTGAGGGTTTACTTGCCGATGGACTTGGGCTTGGTGAAACTAATGTGCCGGTCGGCGTAGGTGAGATACTGGGACTTGGGGTCTGTGTTGGTTGTGGATTTTTACCATATCCAAACAGTACAATCCCGACTATTGCAACGACAAGAATTACGCCGATTATATTGATTGATTTGTTGATGGTCATTTCTCAGTATTTATTTTTTTAGATTATACATTCAATAGTAAGCCGATACAAAATTTAAGTTATTACAGTCTAAATGATTGTTCGGGCCGTTGTAACCTATTTGGTCTTGAGGCGGCACCATTTGTAATAAGAGTAATGAAACGTTGATGAATATGATAGACAAACACTATAATCCCATACACTCAAGTACCAACTTCGGGTATACTAGTTTACATTTTTGGCGACCAATCTTAAAAGCGGCTGGAATTGTTATTTTTCTTGGGGTAGTTATCTTATTGTTGGTTGGTGGTGTGATATTCGGGGCGTCTCAATTTGTGACAATTTTTTCGAGTTCCACCGAAGCTGCAGACCAGACTAGATTAGCCCAGGCAGGCTTAGAGACTATGAAGAAAATGGTGGGTGACCAGGAAGCTTGGTCAGCGGCAATCAAAAGCGAGTATGATGGTATTTTTACTAATCAATCCGTAGACAAGCGTGGGCTTAGCTGGTTTGATGGCTATATAACTGAAGCAGACCATTCTATCGATTAAACCGGCTATGATGTACAAATTAAATCAGCCTCCAGTGGGGGGCTGATTTAATCAAGTAAAGGCCCATCACTTATGCTGGATCATATAGTAATTTGAGCTTCGCCAGTCCACGATGTAGTTGTACGGCAATGGTATTTTTTGATTGTCCGGTGACGAGTGAGATTTCTTCGAGCGATAAGTCTTGGCTATATTTCATACGCATCACCTCTTGGTATTTTTTAGGAAGTCGCTGTATCAATATAAGCGCTTTCTTGCCGTCGAGCATATCTATAAGGCGTCCAGAGTTATCATTCCCAGGTTCGAACCCTTTCTCTAGCAGGGCATCAAGTGAGGTTGTCTTTCGTTTCCTATATTCGTCGACGATAAGATTGTTGAGAACATGATAGAGAAAGGCTTTCATAATTTCGATCTTTCCGCCCTTGACTATATAACTCCAAGTTTTAATGAATGTATTCTGGACTAAATCTTCGCTAGTCATGCGGTTACGTATCTTAAAAAAGGCATACGAGCGAAGCTTTTTTTCGTAATCTCCGTGAACTATAGTAAATGCCACCTTTTGTTGTATTTCTTGAGTGGTTTCGTCCATGTTTATGAATAAAGCGGCCAAATTGCACATTATCGTGCGAGGAGTGATAGTGTAGATCAATTGTGACCCCTTTTTTGCACAATAGCCAGCTGTAATAATTTTGATCATTGGCAGGCTTCATTATTATGAAACCAATAAAAAACAAGAATAGTATAGGAATCGAGGCCATAGGCCCTGATTTTGTGAAGCGTTTATGGGAGGAAAGTTGGACATACATCAGAACGGTAGTCGATGTGGTTCGAGAACCGGTCCTGATTCTTAACAAAGACCTTCGAGTGATGGCGGCTAATGATTCCTTCTATAGACTTTTCCAAGTCGAGTCAAAAGATACCGAAGGAAAGGTTGTCTATGAACTCGGAAATGGTCAATGGAATATTCCATCGCTTCGGAAACTCCTCGAAGATATATTGCCCAGAAATTCATTTTTCAAAGGCTTCGAGGTTGCTCACGAGTTTCCTGTTATAGGCCGTAAGGTCATGATTTTAAATGCTAGACAGATCCATCCCAAAGAGGAGATGACTTCAAAATTATTTCCACCGATTATACTTCTGGCCATGGAAGATGTTACAGACATGATGCTTGTCGCCGAGACTCTCGCTAGTCATGCTAATCAAGTCGAATCCAAGTTCGCGGAGCGTGCGCATAAATTGGAGGTTAACATTGAGAAGCTGGAGCAAGAGATTGTAAAACTTAAGAAAATATCATAATCGTCTAGGTAAAATAAAAAATAATTAATAAAAACATATGGGAATTATATTATGGATCATATTCGGCGCATTAGTTGGCTGGGTGGCTTCTATGATAATGAAGACCGACGCTGAGCAGGGAGCATTGTTAAATATAGCAGTGGGTATCGTCGGAGCAGTTATAGGTGGTTGGTTGATGAGCGTTATCGGAGCAAGTGGTGTTGGGGGATTTAATCTATACAGTTTTGTGGTGGCATTGATTGGTGCGTGTGTATTAATCGCAATAGTGAAAGCATTACGTCGCTAAAAAATATTAACAACATAACATTAAAAATATGGACTCATACAATTCTCCAACTACGAAGCCGTTATTTAGAGGCGCTCAGGTCGTGTGGTACATTTTATCGATTTTAGAGGTGCTGCTTGCTTTTCGTCTTATATTAAAATTGATGGCAGCAAATCCTGGCGCGGGCTTTACGAATCTTATCTATTCTGTGACTTGGCCATTTATCGCACCTTTTCTAGCGGTGTTTCCAAAGACTGTTGTAGAAAGTAGCGTCTTCGAATGGACTACTCTTCTCGCTATGTTTGTATATTGGATGATAGCCATGGCAATCATTAGATTATTTCTAATGAGCAAGACCGTATCAACTCCAGAAGCAGCAGCCAAGCTTAACGAAAAATAATATCATGAAAATATTTGGAAAAATTTTGATGGTCGCGCTGGTAGTTTCTTTTGTCCTTGACGTGTCTGGGGCTAGTCTAGCTGCGACTACGATAAATCTTGGCGCGGCTGGTAATTTTGCAGTACTCGGAAGTTCAACGATTACCAATATCGGGTCTACTGTTGTAAACGGAGACCTAGGATTGAATCCTGGTGCTTCGGTTACGGGATTTCCGCCTGGAGTAGTCAATGGTACGCAGCACATAACTGATGGCGTGGCTGCTCAGGCGCAGATAGACCTAGTTACGGCTTATAATTTGGCTAGCACGCAAGCTGGTGCCGTAATAATATCTGGCGATCTGGGTGGATTGACCCTGACGCCGGGAGTATATAATTCTGCGACATCAATCGGCCTTACTGGCGGATTAACCCTAGATGGTCAGGGGAACCAAAATGCAGTGTTTATTTTTCAGATTGGCTCTACGCTAACTACAGCATCGGGAAGTACGATAAATCTTATAAATGGCGCTCAAGCTTGTAACGTTTTTTGGCAAGTTGGTTCTTCTGCTACACTAGGAACAAATTCAAGCTTTTCCGGGACTATCTTGGCATTCGCGTCTGTCACGGCGACTACTGGTGCGTCAATCAACGGCAGGGTGTTGGCACGGAATGGCGCGGTAACTCTCGACACAAGCCCGATCACTAGGCCAGTATGTATAGTAGCGACACCAACGCCAACTTCTTCGTCAACGCCGATACCAACGGTATCGCCTACAATAACACCAACTCCAACACCTTCGCCAACACCGACAGCGTCGCCTACGGTAACTCCGGCTCCTACGGTTACCCCAACTCCAACACCGAAGTTGCCAAATACGGGTTTCGGCCCAAATTAAGTAAATCTTCTCTGGTAGTGTCAGGCGTGAATTTAATTATATAAATATTTGTATACACGAATTATAAGATGGTGGTTATCGGGTATAGTTTTACTTGGACTTCCGGCCATATTTTTTATATATAGTTTGGCATATCCCGGGTTAAATCAAAAAGGCGATAGAATTGGGATCCCAGTACGGATTAAAATCGTAAGCATTGGTGTTGATGCGGTGATTGAGCAGGTGGCGATAACAGATGATGGGCTCATGGATGTTCCAAAGTTCCCGGTAAATACTGGATGGTATAGTTTGGGCCCTCGTCCAGGAGAAAGCGGCAGTGCGGTGATTGATGGTCATGTCGACGATGAACGTGGCGATAAGGCAGTATTCTCAGATTTACATAATCTAAGACCGGGAGATAAGATTGAGGTTCAAGACGATAGGGGCTTGCTAGTGTCATTTATAGTGCGCGAAAGTCGTCGATATGATCCAGATGCAGACTCTTCTGAAATATTTATATCCAATGATGAAAGATCGCACCTAAATCTAATTACCTGTGAAGGTACTTGGGACGAAGCATCTAAAAGCTATTCCCAACGATTAGTGGTATTTACCGACAGAGAGATGTGAGCCAAGATTTAATCCCAGGGATTCCCATGGCACATAATCTGTGTTATAATAAGAGTCAAAATGAGAATAGCTACCAACGTAACTAGAGAATATCTTGGAGGTATAACTCGGTCAAACATCAATTTTTTAGATTCAATCCACGGAGAAGGAGATGGTGTAATTGGCCTTGAGTTAAATGCAAAAAGATACGTACTTGAGCCTACGATGTTTCGACATCTTTCTTTGGATTGGTTTGCGCATCACATTATAAACATTCACGACATCTCGATATATAAAGCTATATATAGCTCTAAATCTCTGGGAGACCTCGAGAAAAAGTATAGGGCTATCATAAATATAATTAAAGATATTCTGGCCAAGGATAAGCCAGATGTCGTATTTTTGAATGGGACATATTATGTACCATGGCTGATTTCCATAGCCGCCCACGAGTTAAAAATACCAATAGTGTTGCGGTATGCGGGAGTATATACAAAAGAGACAGAGCATCTCAAGCCGAAGCTTAGGAAGTTTTTCAATCAGATAGAGAAATCATTTAGAAAGAGGGTGAGCCGCTTCGTTTTCCCGTCGCGTTTATGCAAGGACCTTGTTGAGAAAGAAATATATAAAGGAGAGATTGAGAATGCCTTTATAATTCCCAACTCATTTAACGTGAAAGAGGACTATACGATTTTTAGGACGACCGAAAGGAGGATCGCTGCCATTGGTAGGTGGGATAGCATAAAGAATTTTAAAGCCTTTTTTGATATTCACAAGGCATTACAAAAAGATGGTTGGAGGCACGAGGCATCGTTTGTAACTAGCGACTCAAAAATAATGGGGATGCCGAAGAGCATAAATAGACTCGCCTCGATGACTCATGAAGAGTTGTTGAATTTCTATTCTGCCCAGGGACTAATTATCTGCCCTTCTATATTTGAGACATTTGGTAACGTCCCGATGGAGGCGGTCTGCATGGGGATACCCGTCCTTGTAAGCGAGAACATGGGATGTGCCGAAATATTAAAAATAGCCGGTCTGGAGAATATGGTGATTTCTTTTAAAGATATGAAGGAGGTTACGAAGAGAGTTAAACTACTTTGTGGACAGCAAATAATGCCTAAGCAGATAAATAATGTTCGAAAGATTCTCAATTCTAAGTTAATAAATGCTGAAATAGTAGCGATTCTTAGGGATGCCATTAGTCATAAGTAGGTCTCAATATTTTCAAATTAACGGGCTAAGCTTAGGTATTAAAAAAAGCCATTTAAAAATGGCTTTTGGCGTTTTTATATTAGAAATATTTGGGGGAAAGTGGTTAAATTGATGTATGGAAATCCAAAAGAAACGGCTGGAAGAAATACAGAAGGTACTTGTTCGGACATTCTTTATGAATTTGGTGGCCTGTTTAATCAAGATAGTTCTCGGATTTTATACTGGCATTTTAGCAATTGCAGCGGATGGATTTCATTCTCTTGGAGACTCGCTGTCTAATATAATTGGATTTTTGGGTATACGATTGGCGAAGAAGAAGCCCGACGATAAATACGCCTATGGTTATGACAAATTCGAATCCTTCGTAACGCTTTTAATTGTTTCGATAATATCTGTTACTTGCTATAAGATTTTCGAAGGTGGCATTCATCGTCTGATGCATCCGCAGGAGATTCAGGTCAATCCATTTATGATGATAATCGTTGTGGCTTCTATAGGTATAAACATTATCACTATTTGGTATGAAGGTGGGGCCGGCAGAAGTTTAAAAAGTGAGTTCTTGATCGCAGATTCTAATGAAACCAAGAGCGATCTGTGGGTTTCGAGTCTAGTCGTTGCTGGCGTTCTGATAATTAGCAGGATCGGATGGAATTGGCTAGATGGGGCACTATCATTACTAGTCGGCCTGTTTGTGCTGAGGGTTATATGGGAAATAATCGTGTCTACCGCTAAGACTTTGGCTGATGGCCAAGTCGTATCACCTTCTGCGGTAACTAAAATAGTTCTAGCCGTACCTGGCGTAGAATTTTGTCATGCGGTTCGTTCGAGGGGCAGGGAAGAAGCATTTTATTTAGATTTGCACTTGGGCACAAATAAGGATTTAACGATTGAGGAGGCCCACGATGATATTTGTCATCAGGCTAAAATTGCCCTACATAAGGCATTCCCAGGTCTCAAATCGGCAAATATTCATATCGAACCAGATAATGAAGATGGCAGAGGAAGAGCCAATAGTGTCTTTAGAAAACGCGACTCCTATAATCACGGCAAGGAGTTGCTGGCGAAATAACTTGTGGACGAAAATTTACGTTAGTGATTAAATATAATTATGAGTGAAAAAACACCGGATACATTTGAGCAAAAAGTTGAGCACATCCCTACGCCAGACGAGGTTAGTGAGATAATAAGGCAGATGGTAGGAGGGGAATTTCAGGAGACTAAGAGATGTTTAGACGCTAAGGGTAATTTGTATCGAATCGATGCGATTGCTCCAGGAACAAGAGAAGGCGAGTCTCTGGAGATATTTTATATAAGGAAAGGAGTTTATCCGAGCGGTGATCAAGCGGCAGAGACGGAAATTCATAGCGTCTATGTTGGAGATGATTATTGCGGACCGGCAGGCCCGCAAGCCTCATTAGCTGATGGTCAGTGGGTGCTGACTAGCTAACGAGAGGCATTACGCCCTCGAAAGCGTAACGATAGACTTGACGAATACCACGTAGGTGGTATTTTAGTTTAAGCTCATTATCGTGGAAGGCGAAGATTATGAAGACAATCGCAAATCCTTCTTTCGAGAAGACTTATGGCACATAAGCCAATTGCTCCTAGAGCCTCAAGGCGTGTAGGAAGTTTTTTGGTGATAATGATTACTAGAGCGATCAGCAGGTACATCGCTCAAGTGATTGAGGAAGAACCTCTAGTATTGAAAGTTGAAGAATCGGGGCCCTACTCTAGATTAAAAGGTGAAGACTTTGTAATAATGGAGAATGATTCTCTGCGAGCTCAAGGAGATGATGAGACTGCACAAGAACTTCTTCGAGAAGCGGTTCGACGTGGCAAACCGCTTCGTTCTGGCCTGAAAAGCCTAGGAGTTAAGAATGGAAAATTGCATGAGATTCTGCCAGTAGAGTAATCTCTTTTTTGTTGATGGGGTCCGTGCCCTGCATGCAAAAGGCTTTGCCTTTTGCATGCAGGGTCTTTTTGTTTCTATATTTGTGATAGAATTATGTACATACTGAGTAGTTAATATTTAATGAAAAACTGGCTAAGATCTAACTCGCTAGGCATTCTATTAATTATTGTGGCCGTTGCCATTTTAGTTGGCATAGTTTTTTTGGCAACCAGTCGAAATTTATCTGCTGTGATTTTTTAATCGCCAACGGTTGCCAATAATTTAAAAAAACGGTAGACTGTTGATATTATGGCAAAACGAAAAGGAGCATTGAGCAGTCTGAACAGGAAGTCGCATTCTCACAAGACTAAGAAACGTCTTGCGGCAAAAGCGCTTCTGTTAGCTAAGATAGCCGCTAAAAGACGGAAATAGACTTTAGCTTTTAAGTAAATAAAACGGCCTTTTAGGGCGTTTTATTGTTGATTTTGGTTCAAATAGTCAAGACAATTGACAAAATAAGATAAATGGAGCATTATTGATATACAAAGAGACGTGGTCGGGTTTCTAAAAAAATAAAAAGAGTTATACAATTTAAAAAAATGACTGGAACAATTAAGACACTTACGGAAAAAGGTTTTGGATTTATCTCTCGCGAAGGTGAAACGAAAGATCTTTTCTTTCACTCTAACGATTTGGTAGGCGTAACCTATGCCGAGCTGAGACTTGGCGATAGCGTCACCTTTGATGTCGTTGATGGCGACAAGGGACCTAGCGCTAAGAATGTAGCAAAGGCTCAGTAAACCGATTTAAAAAACCAGCCCCCCAGTCGGGGGCTGGTTTTTTATTATCTAAAATTCGTCGAGATAGTAGTATCTATACAAGATTAGTGGAGCCGTCGGATATGACGGCTTTTATGTTTAGGTGAGCCTTATTGATTCTTCTCGTGATAGTATTAGGATATATCTAGATAATTGGCATGGAGACTGGCATGGCCTTAGCACCTTTCATGGTGATCACATTCCTAGTTTGCTTAGTAGTCGCGTATCTATATATGACGATTAAGTGTTTTGCTCAAAAGAGATATAGTTCGGCGGCGAATCTAATATTGCGCATGTTTGCGAACATTACGTGTGAGCCTTGTAGGGAGAGTTGCGATAATCATAAAAAACTTATCGCTCGAGCCATATTGTTCTCATTGCTTATGGCTATTGTCCTCACTCTTACTGTTTATCTTGCCATCACCTATTCTGCTCGCTAACCACCTTGCCTAGGTGGTTTTATGTTTAACTGGTAGTATGTCGCAGTTTATGGCCAGATTTTTTATTTCATTGCGAGCCGCTTGTAATATAGAAATAACGTGGTATAATGCGGCCGTGATTCGTGTTGGTTCGTAAGCAACTTGGGTGACTACTACCAGAGGCCAGATGCCTAAAAAGTAGTGGAGGAATTATGGAAAGACTAAAACGGTTGATGGCCGAAGCCGAGGCTCTCATCATCGGGTCCGATGATGAGCCGAATAGCGGCAAGAATTTCGATGACGTGGTCATCGGTGTCTTGCCGGATGGGCTGAAGAGGCTCGGTGTCCTCATCGGGCGCAAGTACGACCAGATCAAGGCGATGGTCAGGGAGGGTATCCACCTGTGTGACGCCGACGAGGGCCTTGAGCCCCACGAACACACGTCGGAACACAAGGAGTTCCACGCGAAGGTCCGCGCCGCCGAGGCGGAGCTGAAGTTCGTCAAGGATCTCTTCTGGGGTCTGGTGAAGATCGAATTCCCGGACGCCAACGACAAGGGAGAGCTGCTCGTTTGCATCGGCTTCGAGTTGGTGGCGAGGAAGAGCGAACCGAAACTCGACGGTTTGCGCCAGACACTGAATGCCATGGGCGTCGACTTCAAGGTTGTGCGTGCGTCTGTGGGCGACACGCCTCAGATCTTGGTGCCTGGATCCAAGGCCCGCAACTAGTCAGCGCGGGGTCTATTCAATCCCATGGTAGACGAAGCTTCGAGCTCCGTCTACCATGGGATTTTTACTTTTTAGGCTCATTTATGGACACGTATTGTAAAATGTGGGCTATTAGTGTAGTCTATGGCTATATAAATTAAACAAAAACATGAAAAACACAGCAGTATTCCTATTAATCTTGGTCGTTATTACAGGAGGAATCTTTAGTAATTCGTTAATCGCCAGCGCTTCGGTGCCAACATTATCAATCAATCCGACTGGTAGCGGCGACTCGGTTCAAATAAGTGTGTATGGTGATGCTAATTCAAGCGTGGTTTTGTATTATCAGCAATCAGGCTACTACAGTGTCCAATCTCAATATATTGGATCGACCAATTACAGTGGCTATCTATCGACTACTATTAATAAATCGACATACAATATAAATTCTGGAAGTTCGGTTTACGTCGTAGTTAATAATCAGCAATCTTCAAGTGCTAATTGGCCATATTCATATGGCTATAATTATGGCGGGACGCCATCTGTCAGTCAGACGAGCATCTCTTTAACTATCGGGCAATCTACTAACGTGACAGTCTCTGGCGGATCTGCGCCTTATAGTATGTACCCTGGTTCGCCAAATTTGTATCAGGCTTCAATAAGCGGGAATACGCTTACTCTTGTGGGGCAGAATACGGGCTCAGATACGCTCAGAATTTGTTCTTCGGGAAGCACGACTAGCTGTGCCAATCTTTACATAAACATAAATACCAGTGGTACTGGTTATAATAGCCAGGTGTCATTGGGACAAAATAGCGTTTCTATTAATTCTGGAAGCAGTGCCACGATAAGCATTTATGGTAGCGGAAGCTATTATATATCGAGTAACTCTAATCCTAATATTGCCACTGCCACGATAAGCGGGAATATTATGACCGTTTATGGTGTTAGCTACGGTAGTGATAATATCACTGTCTGCCAGAGTGGTGGCCAGTGCGCAGTCTTATACGTATCAGTTGGATATGGGAATAACAACAATTACTCATCCGTATCTTTCAGCCAGGTGAATCCAGTTCTATCGATTGGACAAGTTATGAATGTGTCAGTCTATGGAGGGGATACTACTAATTACAATGTTGCTTATAATTCTAATACGAGCGTAGTGCAATCTAGCTTGAGCGGAGGAGCCTTGACGATAACCGGTTTGACCAATGGATCTAGTGCTATCGTTGTCTGTTCGTCGGCCCGTAGCTGTGCGGCAATATCTGTGACCGTTGGCTCTGGTAGCGTATTGGGAGCTCAGAATAACTGGACATATTGTGCCGCTGAGAATGGTTATTGTAATTTTTATGGAACTCAGTTAGTTAGGTACGGAGCGAATGGGGTTTATTATTATAGAACTTTATCTGGCGGTGTCACCTGTACTAACGCCGTATTCGGAGATCCGATATTCGGCGTTGCTAAGCAATGTAGCTATGGTGGGAGTAGATAGGCTTGCCATGACTAATTAAGACAAACAAAAATACCACCGAGGTGGTATTTTTGTTTGTCTTAATATTATTTGGAAATAACGATAATTACTGGTAAATTAGTTATATAGATTAATATCTTTACGTGAAAATCGAAGACAAAATCGAAGCCCTAGAAGAAGAGCTTAAGCGTCTAACTAAGCTGGTCTATCACGATGAGCTGACTGGCATATTAAATCGGAGGGGGTTCTCAAAAGAGGCCGAGGAGCAATTTAAAAGTATTTCTCTTGGCGATACATTAGTCGAAAGGAGAACGCATAATCAGATTCCGTATGCGGTTATATTTATTGATCTGGATGATTTTAAGAAAATTAATGATACATATGGCCACGCAATCGGTGATATTGCATTGAAGACCGTATCTAGTGTACTTGCCGAACAGTTACGCGGTGGTGACGTGTTTGGTAGGTGGGGAGGAGAGGAGTTTGTCGTCGGCTTGTTGGGTGCAAGCGCTGAACTAGCTAGGCATGTTGCTGAGAAATTGCGAGTTGCGATTGAACGATGCGTCATAAAAACAGAAGAGGGGCACTCGATCAATTTAAGTGCCAGTTTCGGCGTGAAAGAGCACGATAATGAGAAAAGTGTTTCGGAGATGCTCGATAGTGCGGACGATGCCATGTACGAAGCTAAGAAAAATGGCAAAAACCGAGTAGTGGTCTATAAAAAATAATTTAGCTTATATACGGAATAAAAAACACCCGAAAGGGTGTTATAGCCATTTTCTCATTCTCGTACATAATACTTTTGCAAGAACTACGAATCCGGCAATGGGTAGGAATATTACGTATACGGCGCCTAGCAAAGGTGCAGAAAATAACGTCTCAATGAGGCTGAGTCTAAAAAAGATCTGCTTGGGTTCTCCTTCGATGATAGAACCATCTTCAAGAGGAATAAGTTCCCATTTTTTTACGTTAAGATAGTAGCTTCGCTTAGCAAGCTCGCCACCATGATAGATTCTCATGTACTCCTCCGATGTGAATGTTCTGCCTATACTTTATATCTTATTTTCGAGTATGTAAATTGACTGTGCTGAGTTCGCGTTTATTGACGAGGGCTGTAGTTATGGTACTTTTTTACATAGACACTTAACAATGCTAGGAGTAGTTATGGATAGCCGCAAAGTCGAAAGACGACCTACGCCTATATATGGATTTGGTGTCTTTGCCATTGAAGATATCGAGCCCGGTGAAGTTATAGGGGAATTTCTTGCCGAAATTAGATGGTCAGAAAATGCCGCATCGTTACCAGTGGATGATTTTTTTTCTGGCAGACATGCTATACAGTTTAGGAAGCATTGGTGGCGAGATGGGCGAGTCGATGGTATCGCCAGATACATAGCTCATTCTTGTAACCCAAATTGCGGTATAGTCGATTTGTTCAAAGTAGTTTCAATGAAAAGAATAAAAGCCGGAGAAGAAGTCACTTGGGATTATGCCATGACCGAAGAAGAGCATCCACCATTTGAGTGCAAGTGCGGAAGCTCTAATTGTCGCGGAGTAGTATGCGGCTTCCGCCCGATGACATTGGAACAAAAAGAGGATTTTGTTTCTAGGTGCGGTGGGATGATATCCGATTGGCTACTAACAGAGTATAACCTATAAGGGTAGAGCCACTATGTGGCTCTTTTAATTACTTGTACATGGTGGCATTAACCACGGCCATGGTCTCGTCGGCATTTGACCTGGCGATAGCATTCCCTTTCTCTAAAATACTTTCTATATAATCCGGATTCTCGGTTATCTTCTTTCTATTTGTCTGGAATGTGGCTAGAAAAGAATTTACAATATCAGAGAAGGCGTCTTTGAATTCACCCATGACTTTCTCGCCTTTTAAATGACGTCCAATAATAATATCTATTTTTTTGTGCTCGTTCTCATCGGAAGATAGCTCTTTTGCCAAGAATATATGATTTTTAAGGGCATTGCTCATTTGACCTTCAAAAGCCGTTTCGGCTTTTTTAATTTTCTGGATTACTTCGTCTGGTGAGTCGGTTAAAAATATTGCTGTTTCTGGCGAAGTTTTACTCATTTTCCCGTCTCCCTTGAGGGATAAGATCCTAAGTGATTCGACTTGATGAGCTTTGGGTAAGGAAAATACTTCGCCGTAGTTTTTATTGAATCTACGGGCGAGTTCTCTAGTGACTTCTATGTGTGACAATTGATCTTCGCCGACAGGAATTTCTTTAGCTCGATTTATTAAAATGTCCGCGGCCATAAGCACGGGGTATAGCAAGAGTAGGGCATTGGCATTTTCTGGTTGGAGAGTGCTTTTTAGTTTCTCCTTAAGCGTGGGCACTCTTAATAATTCTGCCACTGATATTAATCTCGAGAGAATCAGAGTTAATGAGCTGACTTGATTTGCAATGGCCGACTGTATGTATATAGTAGTTGTGTCTGGGTCTAAGCCTAGAGCGATATAATCGGCTACTACCTCATTGGTGTATTTCTTAACAAGTGCTGGTTCATTGTCGGTGAGGGCATGTATATCGGCGACAAAAACTAGAGGTCTGTAGCCTTGAGATTGGAGCTTAACGATAGGTTTAACGGCACCTAGATAGTTTGCAACTGTTAAATTACCTGTTGGCCTGATTCCTGTAAATATATCTACTTTATATTCTGGTTTACTCATAATACGTTAAATGTTACCACTAAATACTTGTCGGGTCTATGTATAAAATATTAGGAAGTTAAAAATTGTGATAATATTGATTTAGATCTCCTTGCAAGGTGTCATCATGATCCGTTTTGATAAAACTGGCAGAACGGTGACGATATATCAAGACGATGAATACATTGGGTGTATCCCGCACTTAAACAAGAATCTTGTAATTGGTGGCGTGACTATAAGTCCAGCCGATCTCCGCTTGGTTACTAGGCGACTGGCTTTCGAGCGAGGAGAGGTCATTTGCGATTGCTGTGGTGAAATAGCAAAATTTGCCGAACATAGGCCAGCGCATGATGCTTATGATTGTGCCGCATGCGAGAATAGAATTTTGGTTAAGAGAGAGTGGGCAACCGGCTAATGCCGGTTTTATTTACACGTCCACGACGTTCTGATATAAGGGTAGTAGATCATTAACAGACGGAACGGATGGGTGTGACCATGAACGCTTCGACACGAAGCGCCGTGATTAGTCTTGACCAGGGAATAGGTGGCACTTTGGGGATAAAGACTTTCTTTTCCGATCATGGCTTACGAAGAGCCTGGGAAAGATCGTCGATAATAACCATTCCAGAGATGATTAGAATATTAGATACTGGCCTTTACGTGCCAGTGGGTTACGAAGATGGAACCAAGAAAGAGCATCGCCTTTTTTATAGCATAGATGACCGGTTCCACTTGGTGGCCGTTCAAGATAGGATCAATCATGAGGTGATTACAATCCTTGGACCTCGGTTTAGATTTAGAATAACCGATGAAGCTATGCGCGCAGCTATGCAGATGATCGAGCGGAGCCCAATAGAAATATCTAAAGCAGAGCGATACGGTAATTACTATGTGACTTGTAGGGCGTATAGTAACGAATTTAGACAAGAGATCAATCACAAATTGTTAGCTTGTTCGATAGCTGATTACGGTAATATAAAATCGTTGATGAACAGCCGAATGTTTAAAGATGATCTCGTGACAGCACTTAAGAAGAAGAATCTGCAGAGACTGATAAAGGTAATATATATAAGTAAGACTAGATCGGGCAAGCCTCGTCCGTATACGCTAAATGAAGTGTTTGGCTCCAATAGTTAACCCGCCTATTCTGGCGGATTTTAGTTGCTCAAATCGTAAGTTTGATAATATAATGTAAATCTCATGCCTAGCCTGAACGATGCGAAAAAACGATTAAGGGTCAAAGCGGACCCGATTAAGGCAAAAATATTGCAAGGGTTTTTCAAGACAGCTAAGGGTGAATATGGTTATGGTGATTTATTTCTGGGTGTTACTGTGCCGGAAATAAGAAAAATCGCCGTGGCCAGCGAGGGACTTAGTCTGCCCAGCATAGAGAGACTGCTACATTCTAAAATTCATGAAGAAAGGCTTCTAGCCTTGTTGATTTTGGTTAATGCCTACGGATTGGCTGATAATTCTGGCAAGCATACGATATGTAAATTTTATATTTCGAACCGTCGATCTATCAATAATTGGGATCTAGTAGATCTGTCGGCTCCTAAAATTGTCGGAGATTATCTGTTGGGTAGAAATAAAAAAGCCTTACATAGGCTAGCTATTTCCGAGAACTTATGGGATCGACGAATTTCTATAATCTCTACTTATTCTTTTATTAGAAAAAATAAATTCTCAGAAACCCTAAAGATAGCTAGGATTTTATTAGGCGATGATCACGATCTTATTCATAAGGCCGTGGGTTGGATGCTACGCGAAGTTGGGAATAGATCGAGGTCGACCGAAGAACTATTTTTAAAAAAACACTATAAGCAAATGCCAAGAACGATGCTGCGCTATGCCATTGAGAAGTTTCCAGAGAAGTTGAGGATAAAATATTTGGCTAGATAGCCAGGGCTTTCTCTTGGGATTTTTGATAGGGCATTAAAGTAGTGTAGAATTAGAGAGTGGAGAGAAGAAATCTCGAAAAATATGATCCGGTAAAACCGGAAGATCTACGTAAGCGGGAACTTTTTGATTTACTGGCGGATGCTCAGAAGAAGGCTGAGTTAGAAAAAATAATGGCCAGAGCGCAAATGGAAAATTGCGATTCTTTTCATACTCTAGCCGCTAGAGAAGATAACCAGGAGAAGAAGGAGGCCCTGCTATTGGCAATAAAAGTGTCTGAAAGAGTTAAGGAGCTGGGCGGCGTGGCTATGGTGGCCGGCGGCTATGCCCGCGATGCGGTTATGGCTAAGCTGGGGATGGGTAGACCATCGAAAGATATCGACTTAGAAATATATGGTGTTGAATTGGCCGTACTTGAATCTGAGCTCTCCAATCTTGGCGTAGTGAATAAAGTTGGTCAGTCGTTCGGAGTTTTGAAAATAGGAGAATTAGATATAGCTATCCCTAGGCGCGATTCAAAAACTGGGGATGGGCACAGAGGTTTTGATGTTGAGGGGGATCCAAATATGTTAATGGTAGATGCCGCGCGCAGGCGAGACTTTACAATAAACGCCATGCTGCTTAATCCGTTGACTGGCGAAGTAATTGATTATTATGGTGGGGTAGAGGATATAAAAGAAAAAACTATCAAGATTGTTGACCCCAAGACTTTTGCCGATGATCCGCTTAGGGTATTGAGGGCGGCGCAATTCGCTGGAAGATTTGGTTTTGGTATCGACCTCGAAACCGTAAAAATTTGTAGGGATATGAGCGTAGAGCAATTGCCCAAGGAAAGAGTCGGAGAGGAATGGATAAAATTATTATTAAAATCCGATAGGCCCAGTATCGGACTTGAGGCCATGAGATGGCTGGGAGTCATTGAAAAATTGCACCCCGAATTAGCCGCGTTAGTTGGTGTGCCGCAGAATCCTGAGTATCACCCTGAGGGCGACGTATGGAATCATGTGAAAATAGTATTAGATACTGCATCTGAAATATGTAGAAGAGAAGGCCTGGATCAGGTGGCTGCTAAGACTTTAATGCTGGCCGCCTTATGTCACGACTTGGGAAAACCAGAGAAAACGACGACTGATGAAAATGGTCGTATTATATCTCATGACCACGATGATGCCGGTGTTGAGCCTACCAAAAGCCTGCTAAGCAATTTCAATATTCCAAAAGATCTGATAACGAGAGTGGCCGCATTAGTTAAGAATCACATGAAGCCGTTAATGACGAGAGAAGTGACAGATCATGGCGTGCGACGCTTGGCCGATAAATTGTCTCCAGCGACTATAAAGGAGGCGGTATTATTAACTGAAGCCGATTTGATGGGGCTTAGTAGGTATCCTTTCCTCGGTCCTGAAATACTTGAGAAAGCCGATGAGCTTGCCATTAAAGAATCAAAGCCTCAATCAATTATATCTGGCAAGATGTTAATTGAGTTGGGCCTTAAGCCGGGTCCAGAGATGGGTCAAGTTTTGAAAAAGCTCTTTCAGCTGCAACTTGATGGTAAATTCGTGGATATAGAGGGAGGGATGAGATATGCTCATTTGGAAAAATTCATTACTGAATCGCTAGGAAAGAACATAGCGCCGGAATTGCTTCTGAATGGTGAGCAATTAACAAAAGAAGATATGGTCGGATACGTTGAACAGAGATTACTAGATGAAGGAACCCAAGATATGGGGACTTTAGTGATGACCATGATTCTAATGGGCAAAGAGTTACCGCTGATCTTAGAAAGGAATAAGAAGGCTATCTTAACGGCCCACAAGTACGGCCCGATATGGTTTTCACATTTAGATCGTGAATTTTACGAGACATCATGGAAGTCATTCTATGGTCAATTTGAGGCCGGAGGTGATACGACAATGGCGCCACTCAGAAAGTTGACGTATGATAAGCAACTTGATAGGGGACTAGAGTTAATCCTTCGTTCCGATTTAGAATCAATTGATATTTATAAAAAGAGTTTAGACACAAATCCAGTTGAGTCATCTGGCATCTTTGCTCTATACGAAACCGATGAGTACCCGTTTGAATTTGGCATGCTCTCCGGTTTCAGAATCATGATTCAATTTAATCCGACCAAAAAGCGGCTATCGGTTTCGGTACTGGATGAAAATACGGATAGAGTCGCCGATATCGATAGAGAGATACGAGACTTAATCCCAGACTTGGCCGAGGCCAGGAAGGTCGGCTACTTAACCATGGACTATAAAACAGATGGAACCTCTTTCAACATGGCTGACGCTAGAGAGATTTATGTAAAATTGTCGAATCATCTAAGGATTAACTAAATGGATATAAAAAAACTGTCTAAAATAACTAAGGAGATAAAATCAGCTTATGCCGAACTGAATCGAAAGAAGGGTAGGCCTGTTTTTAAAGTTAAAGATTATTCTGATGTTTTCGTTGGCGATGTCGGTGATCTGGTTAAATTTTTGGGTAGTTATTCAAGGCGACCGAGCAAGGAGATTCTCAAGAAGATAGAACATGAACTAGCCGATTGTCTTTGGTCTGTCCTGGTAATATCAGATGAGTTGGGAGTTGATATTGAGAAAGAGTTTCTGATTAACATGGAATATTTAAAACAGAAATATTTCGAGAAAAAGAGCAAATAATAGCGAGTAAAACGCCGCCCCGCTTAGCGGGGCGGCGTTTTACTATTCTCTCCAATTGTTCTATATTCTCCCCAGATCATTTACAAGTAGGAGCTTGCCATGCGTTATCTTAACGAATCAAACATTAGGCCCGTGGCTGATCTTCTTGGCGAGGTGGTCCAGGAAAAGGATCTGAATATCGGTATATATTTTTCTGGCGATGCTATGAGCTTTCGACGACTAGGCTGGTCCGTGGGTAATGTTGCTGCTTATGTTTCCGATGCGACTAAGGTTGGTTCCCGAGTGGCCATTATGTTGCCCAACTGTCCACAGTTTGTGATAGCTTACCTGGCGACATTATCGGCCGGGAGAACGGTTGTGCCTATCAATTTTATTACAATCAAGGAGCGTCTTGAGGCTCGGCAGAGCGTTAATGAAATAATGCCCACGGAAAAGATAGTCCATCAAATAATGGACTCTAGGCCAAGTTTAATTTTTGTAGCCGATTTTCTGTATCCAGTTTTAATGAAGATAAAGCCGAACTGGCCGATGACCATAGTCGTCGTCGATGTTATTGACGGAATCCCTGCGGCCTTACGGCCAGCTGCTAGACTTATTGCATGGAAAAATAATCGGCGAGCTAATATCTCTGGAATTTACGAAACCTTCACCGATATCGTTGAAGGTAACCATAAATATCCTCAGGTCAATTTTAACCCCGACGATGTCGCAATCATCCAGTATACGGGAGGAACTACCGGATTACAGAAGGGCGCAGTTCTTACTTACAGAAATATTCTATCGAATATGTGGCAAATGATGGAGATAATTAGTCCTTTCGTCAAAGAAGGTCAAGAAGTTATGCTGGGAACGCTACCGTTCTTTCATATCTATGGGCTAGCCGTCTGCATCAATGCTTGTCTCATCGGTCTGAAATCTCCGTTGGTAATCATTCCAACTATAAATCCTAAAGATATCGTTAAAAGAATTAAGTCGCACAGGATTACAATTTTCCCGAGCATAAACAGAGTCTTCAAAGATGTGGCCGCCTTAAATAATAAGTTCGATCTAGCTCATATGTTGGCATCTCTTAGGCTGTGCATTAGCGGTGCTGGGCCTATTGATGAATCTATTGTTCAAGATTTCCAACGTTTTACTAAGGTCAAGATCCTTCGTGCCTATGGTCTATCAGAAGCATCTCCGGCTGTTTCGGTTTGCTTGCCAGGAAGTATACAGCCAAACAATACGCGTGGAAGCATGATAGGTACCCTAGTCCCAGGCACTAAGGTGAAGATCATAGATTTTGACGATAAGGAGATTAATGATGGTGGAGTCGGCATCATTTGGGTCAATGGTCCTCAGGTTATGAAGGGCTATTGGGATAACGATAGCGAAACGGCGGGAGCTCTAGCAACTATTGATGACGAGATTTGGCTGAAGACTGGTGACCTGGGCTACGTATTAAATGGTCAGCTTTTCTTCGCCGGCCGACAGAAGCACATGGCCACCATAAACGCCGAGAACATATATCACTGCGACGTTGAGAGGTATATACAAGCATTAGACGGCATATATGGCGTAGCACTAGCGACTATCCCTGACAAAAAGTCTGGTGAAGCTATTGCGGCGGTAATCGCCTTCAAGGACGATCACCCAAAAGATAGCGGCGTTACTGAAAGAATAAAGACTCGACTTGCAGATATAGCCGTGAATAGATATCATATTCCGAAAGAGATTATTATTGTGACTCCGAAAGAATTTGATACCCTCAAGAATGAACTTGGTAAAGTGGACGAAGCCCACCTAAGCGGCTTCGTTGCTCGTCGTTTACGGATTCAAATGTCCTGACCGGCACGCTAGTGCCGGTTTTATTTTGTTCACAATCTATTATAATTATGCCAGCATCTTCAAAAGAGGCGATTTATATGAGGAACATGACTGTTGGTATTATGTTCTTTCTGGCGTTATCTCTGGGCGAGGTCACGTTAGCTCAAGAAAGTAGTCTTTCTATTAGAATAAAGTTGTCGGAGTTTAGGCTGGATGTATATGATGGCGATATCATAATTGCCAACTTCGATATAGCCACGCCAGCGGTTATGCCCAAGAACCTACCAGTAGAGGCGTTGATAAGAAATTTCGAAATGAATCCGCGCTGGTATCCAACAGAGTTGACTAGAGAGTATTATCTTAAAAGAAGGGGCATAGCCCTGCCCAAAGTATTAGAGTTTGGTGATCCAAGAAATGCTATGGGTCGGGCAATTATCAGGCTAGATTTTATCAAGCCCGGTGTGATGCCTAGCGCTGTTGCGATTCACGGTACGAATGATGAGAAATCTATCGGTACTTCGATTTCGAGGGGCTGCATAAGAATGCGCAATGTCGACGTAGAAGGATTGGTGAATCTAATAGGTCGAAATAAAGCGAGAGTTATCTTCGAAAAATAAAACCGGCTGACGCCGGTTTTTAATTTATTGAGGGCTGGGATTTGGTAAAGAGCCAGATTCGACCGTAACTATTGGAGGAGTGTAATAGAAGTATGACCTTATGCCACGGTAGAGGGCCTGGTAGTATCCTTGCCAGAAACAGAACATGACTACTATTAATGCGAAAGCTAGCCACCCTGATAATCTTTTGTTCTCGTCGGTCATCGCCTTATCCTTGCTTTTTTGTGAAGTATTCTTGGCTAAGTATCAATCTTTTATTTGTAAATTGCAAGTCCATCTGCTAAAATTAATGCTAGTAAATTAATCTAAAAAAGTATGGATGAAATAAATAATAATTTGCCAATTGGGAATGACAGCGGGGCGTCACTCAAGGATATTCCACCCAAGCCATTTTGGGATGGAATTAGCCCGAACACAATGATAATCTCCGGTGCGATTGTCATCGCTGGATTACTAATAGGTCTAGCAGTAATTTATTCGAATGGTGGATTCAAGGGGCTTCTTGACGATAGTGGCCAAGCTGCAGAATTGCCTTCGTCGGCTAGCTTAATTGATGATGACACTATACTTGGCGAAAAAAAGGCTAAACTAACGATTGTTGAGTTTAGTGATTTTCAGTGTCCTTATTGCAGAAAATTCTGGCAAGATACTCTTCCTCAGATTAAGAAAGAATATATAGACACTGGCAAAGTAAATTTCGTATACAGAGATTATCCATTATCTATACATCCTATGGCCAATCCGTCGGCCGAGGCAACTGAATGTGCCGATGAGCAGGGTAAGTATTGGCAGATGAACGATAAGATATTCGCGGAACAAGTCAAAAAAGGTGAAGGTACAGTTCAGTATACTCTTAATGAAATTAAGAAATGGGCTGGCGAGATAGGCTTAGATACTAAAACATTTAACTCGTGCTTAGATACGCGCAAATTCAAGAATGAAATTGCCAAAGACTTGAGTGACGGCACCGCTCAGGGGGTAGAAGGCACGCCAGCATTCTTCATAGGCTCGCAAGTAATGTCCGGAGCTTATCCATTCGCACAATTCAAGATGATCATCGATGAGGAATTGGCTAAAGTAAAGTAGCCGCTCCGCCTCAAGCCTACGACTCGACCGATAGTTGTCCGCCTCCTGCGGGCGTCCACTGTCTACACTCTCGGCCCTCGGAAGATCCTATCCTTTATTAACTCTGATAGAGAATAATGATTCAGCCCTCGGGCCTGCGAGAGTTCTCGCTGTAGGCTTGGGCCTTCGTTTAATTAACAATGCTAAGACTTGGGATGTGGATTTCGAGAGGCCCGCGCAGGCTCGACTACGCCGTCTCGGAGGGATGGTGCTTTAGCCCATCCTCCAAGTCTCTGTAGGGAGAGGGTGATTTTTCAACAGAAAAATACAGCCCGTACTCGAGAAAGCCATATTCCAAGTCGGTCAAGCATAACGACATGAGAGAGAAGGCTTTAAAATTGTTGAATGAGAAAATAGTGAATACTAACATGAAGAAGCACTCACTAGCCGTGGGTGCTATTATGTTTGCCTTAGCTGAACATTTCGGCGAGAATGAACAGGATTGGGAGGTGGCTGGAATATTGCACGATATTGATTACGAGGAGACAAATAAGGAATTGGATAAGCACTCAATCTTAGGATCTAAATATGTTGAGGAGGCGGGTTTTTCGAAAGAGATTGCTCGCGCAGTTTTAACTCATAATGTTATGCACGGTATCCCAGCCGAGACTAGATTCGAGAAAGCACTGGTGGCCGCGGATCCGATGTCGGGCCTTATCACTGCCGCGGCACTAGTCCTGCCATCTAAAAAATTGGCTGACGTCAAATCAGAGAGTATAGTCAATCGTTTCCATGAAAAGAGTTTTGCCAAGGGTGCGAATCGTGACTGTATTAGGGTTTGTGAGCAGATCGACTTATCGTTGGAAAAATTCGCAGAGATCTCCCTTGTAGCCATGCAATCTATCTCAGATCAGCTAGGTTTGTAGATGGATATCGAGGCATTTGCTATTTTGGCGAGAAGTATGTTATAATAGGTTTACAGTAGGTTTTCTCGATAGTCTCTCTAAGTTTCTTAGCGGGGGCGCGGGAGGTCGTCCTACAAATAAATAGATATATTTGCGCAAAGATGAGTGGCTAATTATATGCCACGCGTTGATCTCGCAGATAAAATATAAGTGGCTAAGAAATTATATATAGGGAATCTTTCCTATAACACCAACGATGCTCAGCTCAGAGACTTTTTTGCTCAGGCTGGTACCGTTGAATCAGCATCTGTCCTTATGGACAAGATGACTGGCCGATCCAGAGGTTTTGGATTCGTTGAGATGGCTAGTGACGAAGAGGCTGCCAAGGCTGTTGAGACTCTCAATGGCGTGGAACTCGACGGCAGAAAGCTTGTCGTAAACGAAGCTAGACCGATGACCGACAAACCCCCAAGGCGCAGTTTCGGTGGAGGCATGGGTGGCGGAAACCGAGGCGGTGGCAGAGGTTTTGGCGGAGGCAGAGACTACTAATCGTTGTCTTTAGAAACACCGGCCCGAAAGGGCCGGTGTTTTGTTTTTATAAACGAATCGCATATAATAGTCCCAGACCTTTGAAAGGGGTAAGGAAGTGGCAGACGTCACCGTTGTGGTTGGACCAATGCGATCTGGTAAGTCTGAAGAGATCATTGGCGAAGCCAATAAATATCTAATTGCTGGGATGAAAGTTCTCGTTGTTAAGCCCGCGATTGATAAGAGAACTACCGGCGCCATAGCCTCTAGAAAGTGGGATGGCGGGAAGCCCGTTTTAACGAAAGAATTGTCGGCCATGGAGGTAAAAGACGAGGAGCATTTGAGAAGCTTGATTAGAAGATATAATCCCGAGATTATAATCGCGGATGAATGCCAGTTTTTTGATAGTTGGTTTTATGATGTAATGCTCTATGCGGCTAAATATTTGGATATTCCGGTTTGGCTGTCGGGTCTGGACCTAGATGCTTGGAAAAGGCCATTCCTAATCATGCCTAACTTGCTAGCATTGGCAGACGTCGTGATTAAAAAGACCGCCGTTTGTTCGAAGTGTCGTCATCTCGGTGCACGCTTTACTCAAAAATTATCGGGGACATCTTCGCAAATTGAAGTTGGGGATGTTCAGTATGAGCCAAGGTGCGAGAAGTGCCACGTCTTGCCATCGGTATAGGTGCGCTAGAGACACCTATCCATTAGTCTCAACTCAAGAATGAATTGATTGAGTGTTAGGAAGTACCCAGTTGCGAAGCGCGATTGGGTACTTTTTTAATATGTAATATTATGTAGAATAGTCGTATGCAGTTATTCAAGTTTCCGAAAAACGATAAGAGATATCATTGGACTAATCACGTTATGCGCAAGATGCTTTATTATGGCTTAACGCCGGATAAGGTTAAGAGAATAATGCGCAATCCCAAAAGGAGCGAGAACGGCATTGCCGAAGACACGATTGCCGTGATGCAGCCATCGGGCAGTAAGACTAAGCCAACGGAGATCTGGGCCATGTATGCTAGTCGGCCAAAGTCTCAACAGAAAGTTATAATCACGGCTTGGCGTTATCCAGGCATAAGCCCAGTCCGAGATGAAATTCCCATCCCAAGTGATATACTTGAAGAATTAAGAGCTGAGGGAATAATATAATGAAAATTGGATGTCATGTATCAATCGCGGGAGGAATACAAAATGCGCCGAAGAGGGCGGCGGATTTGGGGTGCGAGATTCTCCAGTTATTTACGCGCTCACCGCAGGGCGGCGCGGCACCTGAGTTAACAGAAGAACTAATCTCGGAATTTAAATCTGAGACGAAGAAATGGAATCAAGAAAATTATTATATTCATACGCCATACTACATTAACTTTGCTTCAGTCAAGGAAAACGTTAGAAAAGCTTCTGTGCGTGTTGTTCGAGAGGAGCTTGAGAGAGGTTCTTTAATTGGTGCCAAATATGTAATGACTCATTTGGGTAGCGCTAAGGATTATAAAAACAAAGGAGAGGCTCTTGATGTAGTAGTCAAAAGTATCAAAGAGATTGTTGATGGCTACAGAGGGAAGACAGTTTTTTTACTTGAGATATCAGCCGGAGCGGGCGATACGATTGGTAGTACATTCGAAGATTTAGGATACATTCTCGATAATACGAGTGATAAGATTGGCATATGTCTTGATTCGGCTCACATGTTTGCATCGGGATACGATATCAAATCCAAAGATGGTTTTGAAGCGGTCATGGGGAAAATAAAAAATACAGTTGGCTTAGAGAAAATAAAATTAATCCATGCCAACGATTCGATGGTTGGCTTAGGCGAGAAAAAAGATCGTCATGAGCATATAGGTAAGGGCGAGATCGGGGAGGAGGGATTTGTAAGTTTGATGGCGCAATTTCCAGAAGTCGATATGATATTGGAGACCGATCATGATGGCGTCGAGGATGATATTAAAAAGCTGAAGAAGCTCAGAGGCTATTAGCGTGTTAAGAATATCAATTTTTCGAGTACGGGCTGTATTTCTCTACTGAGAAATCGCCCTCTCTCTACAGAGACTTGGAGGATGGGCTAAAGCACCATCCCTCCGAGACGGCGCCGTCGCGCCTGCGCGGGCCTCTCAAAATTAACATTCTTAACTGCTCATGTTACAATCACATTAGGTCGAGTTTTCATAATTAAAATAACAAAAATAAAAATACATGGATTTATTTGCTAATTTAATGGAAGCTGGCAAAGGAGTAGGATGGGAGAAGGGCGTAGGAGTCGCCTTCTTGCCGCTTATCGGTGTCATTTTCGTGATCGCAGTTGCGTGGTCACTGTTCTGGAAGGGTACGGCTCTTTGGAAAGCCGCTAGAGAACAGCACAAAGTTTGGTTCGTTGTGCTTCTCTTAGTCAACACTCTCGGCATCTTGGACATATTGTACATATACGTCTTTTCTAAGATGAAAAAGGTAGCTTAGTCTTTATATTAGAGCAGAATACCCTAAAGCCGCCTTCAAGGCGGCTTTAGGGTATTCTTGACGCATTAGCGAAAAAGTGTTAATTTGTTGTCGCAAATCGCTACTTGAAAATGAGGTGGCGCATGACAGAAGTCCTATCGGTAGTTGGCTCTATTTGGCAATGGTTGGCTCATGTGCCAGGAATTTGGAGCTCAATATTCTTTGGATTGGCCGGTTTCTCTATCGTGAATAGCATAGTCGGAGTTGCTAAAAGATCGGCTAGGATAATTACATTTGGTTTTTTTGATGACTATGACTATGATGATAGCTGGGTGGGATTCGTCGTTGTTTCGTTCTTCTATCTTATGGCTATGCTCCTGATTTCAGGTATTACGCAAGCGCCTCCATCGGGTAATTCCGCGGATATCGCTTTCCCAGGATTTGATCGTGACGTCGGATTCAAGATGATACTCAACGGTGCTTTGATTTATGCGTCGGGGTGGGCTGTCTATGGGCTTGGAAAGTTGGCAAAATTTTCAGTAAAATCAGTCTTTGGACAGATCAGGAGATTGCTCAGGTTTGTTCGACGAGATTTCACCGCCAACATCGCGAATTACAAGCAATACCGCGCCGAGGCTAAGAGCAAGAGAATGCACGAACCGAAAGAGGTTGTCAAAGTATGCCAGGACGCCTTAGATGAGGCGCTGGCAATTCTCAAAAAGCAAGACATCGATTCGTTTGATTTCAAATCTCGAATGACGAGCCTTCTCAATCTCCTGAAGGGGATGCTCGAAATCAGGGAGCTGATGGTTGCATTCGAGCAGAAGAACGGATCCAGCCACGAAGATCTTATCAGAAGCGCGGATGCGTTATATGCCGAGACGAACGTAAGGGAATACGCTGAGCCTTTGATTCAGGAATTGATCAATGAGTTCGGCGACCTCAAGAGTGCTAGAAAGAAAGTGGAGGCACAAATCGAGGCGATTGTTGCAGTGTTCAAAGTATTTCCGGCCTCTGCCATTATTGAGGCTGTCCATACGAGATTCAGTCAGATGGATCGAGAGGGGAAGATTCAGGACGAACTCGAGGTTCTCGTTGGTGGGGCGTCCGTTGAATCCCAGCTTCTGAAAGACGTCCAATCTGGGAAACTGAACGAAAGAGTTAGGCTGGCGGCGGCACAGAGATCGCAAGCCTCTGCGAAGTCAGCTTGACGTCTGCACTGATAAGTAATATAATATAGAGATAGTCAGTATGCGCATGAAGCGCGGAAAGAGAGGCCCTATGGCTCGCAAGCGTGATGTTCGTGTTCGGAAGCACCTTCATCGGATTTCCAGCGGCGACGGTCTGCGCGGCAACAGCTGGGCACGGCGGCAGGCGGCGCGGCGACACAATCGCCGCGGCAAGGGCGAGAAGAGCGGCTACACGATGTAGTCGTGGGTACCAGGTGAGACCCCCTCCTCGGGGTCTCACCTGGTCAGCCCCATCATTGGCGACACAAGTCCCGATGGTGGGGCTTTTATAATTAGCAAAAAGGCAGTATTTTGACGGCCCGGGTCGCCTTTACAAAATCCTCGGAATTTGGTATAATATAGATACAGGGTTAGTGTCGTTATCTGGTAACTCGATTCGCGCCCATGTGGCGCTAGGGAGACGAAACGATGAAGAGCAATAAGGGATTCACGGTGATCGAGTTGCTACTCGTCATCGCGATGATCGGCGTGGTCGCTGCTGCCTTGCTTTCGTATCGGTTGTATTCGGCGGGTGGGGTGAGCGAGCAGACTGTCGGTGACGAGGTCAGGTTCATCGACGAAGGCGATCAGTATGATTTCGAAGGCAAGGTCTTCGAAGTGATCCCTCTCGTCGGAGAACACAAGATCGTCGGACTGAAAGTCCGACGCGACAGGGATGGCTTCATGTTCGGGGCAGTTGGCGCTGTCGATGACGTGAGGGCGGGGGATGCGGTCTTCTGTCAGAACTTCGGTCAGGCGGATCGAATTGGTCGCGCAATTATTCGTGTCTGCCACAAGATCCCGGTCCAGTAGTTCGTTCCGCGGCTTTCAAGGAGAAGGATATGGCACATTCACTGGAGCCTCGACGTCCGATGATAGAAGCAATCGAGCTTCTGAGGGCAGAGGCTCGATTGCTTCTGCAGTGGGCTCGTGAGAGCGAAGATGGCGGATGGTCAACTTATCAAGTCGAACCGATGCGTCGGCGAGCAAGATTCTTGATCGGCAAAGCCGAAGAGCTGGCTCGAGTGAATATTCGTCTGAGTGGCGACTGATCGTCGAGAATCAGTCCAGCCTAGCCTCGGTACGAGAGAGCGTCCTGCTCGCATCTCGTGCCGGGGCGTTTTTTATTTTAATGAGACTAAGGTGAGGCTAATCATTTGCGAGACAATCCGGAGGCGTCTCGGAGGGATGGCGCTTTAGCCCATCCTCTAAGTCTCTGTAGCGGGCAGGTGTCCCACCTAGTGGGACGAGCGAGCCGAGGAAATTAGCAAGAAAATCTCGCTGGGATTTTCTCGCATGTCGAGCAGGTGATTAGCTAAGCCTAGCGAGCGTCTTGTCTTTAAATTCTGAGAACCTGCCCTTAGAAATTGATTTACGAATGTCTTCAAGAAGTTTATTGAAAAACCACATGTTATGCATCAGGCACCAGCGCTGGCCAACTGCATTTTTTTCGCGGACAGGGCTTTTGATTAATTCTCTAATCTGAGCTCGAGTAACTTTCGAGCAGGTAAAGCAGCCACAACCTTTTTCGATAATTTTTTTATCACCATTGTATTTGCCTTTGCGAATGTCGATATAGCCAGTTTTAATATAGAGCTTGCCGTGACGAGCTTCGCGGGTAGGAATGACGCAGTCGAAAGTATCGACGCCGTTTTCAACAGCTTCGAATATATCGGCGATTTTACCAACACCCAAGAGGTGTCTAGGTTTTTCTTCTGGCAAATAGGGGATAACCCATTTTAGTATTTCCGAGATCTGTTTTTTAGTGTATGAGCCACCGATGCCAAAACCCTCAAAGGGAAGGGAGCCAATATATTTGGCACTCTTCTGTCTAAGTTTTGGATAGATGCCACCCTGAACTATGCCGAATAGGGCTTGTTTGTTTTTTTTATCTTTTTGGTTCTTGGCATGTTCTTTCAGGCAGATATGGGCCCACTTGTTAGTTAGCTCAACCGCTTTCTTATTATAGGCGAAATTATCGTGTGGTGATGTGATATGGTCAAAGGCGAAGATGATATCCGCGCCGATCTTTCTTTGGAGATCCATCGAGAGTTTGGGGCCAAGGAATAATTTTTTATCGTTGTACCAAAAATAAACACCCTTCTCGGTGATTTTTATTTTTGTACGTTCATTGGACATGTCGGTTTTAATGTCGTCGGACATGAATTTACTAACCTTATTCTTATCACCGAAAGCTAGGGACAATACCTGGAAACCACCGCTATCGGTCATGATTGGCACTTGCCAGCTGGCAGATTGGCCGAAGGATTTGTGAATGAAACCTTCCTTAAGTTTATTCTTAGTCGCCTTTTCCCAAAGATGAAAAGTATTAGCAATGATAAGCTGAAGGTTGGTCGCCTTGAGATCTACAGGCTTTAGGTGGCGGAAACTGCCATAAGTGCCAACAAAAACATAAGACGGCGTATTAACTACGCCGTGAGGCGTAGTTAATACGCCTAGTCTAGCCTTGGTTTTATCGTCGGTCTTTATGACTTTAAACATGGCGCTTAGTATAGCTTATTTGCGAGTAAATCACCATATGATAATGCGTAATCTGATAATGTGGATAATTCTTTTCGTCTTGTGGTATAATGCATGGGTTCAATTAAATAAAAACAAATGGCGAAGATAAAAATATACTCGACACCGTCCTGCGCTTATTGTCATATGGCTAAGGAATATTTTAAAAGTAAGGGTTTGGAATACGAAGAATTTGATGTAATGAGCGACATAGTCAAGAGACAGGAGATGATTGATAAGACCGGGCAAATGGGTGTACCAGTAATAGATATAGACAACAAATTAATCATTGGCTTCGATCGCTCCAAGATCGACGAGATGCTAGGATAGTCAAGAAGAGCAAAGCCGAGCATGGATATGACTTTCTCGAGTACGGGTTGTATTTCTCTCCTGAGAAATCACCCTCTCGCTACAGAGACTTGGAGGATGGGCTAAAGCACCATCCCTCCGAGACGGCGCCGTCTCGCCTGCGCGGGCCTCTTGAAAATCACATCCACGCCCGACCGACCTCCAATATTAAGATGCCGAAGAAAGAAATAAAACAATTAGAATATGCCGCAGATACTCTGCGGGGGATATCTCAAAAGACCGTGGAGATTCATCATGGCAAGTTGTATGCCGGCTATGTGAATAAATCCAATGAAATAAAGGAGAAGCTGGGCGAGCTTAGAAAAAGTGGCAAGGCCGATGGTAATCAGACATTTTCGGAATTGAGAGGGTTAAAGGTTGCCGAAGGTTTCGCCAATAATGGCGTCTATTTACACGAAAACTATTTCCATATTTTGGGCGGCGATGGTAAACCGAAGGGGGAGATTGTAGAGAATTTAGTTGGTAGATATGGATCAATTGATGAGTTTAAAAAATATTTATCAGCGTGTGGCATGGCCGCAAGGGGCTGGGCCATATTGGCTTGGGATATGCACGAAAGAGAGTTAAGAATCTTTACTTGCGATGCTCAGAACCATGGTGGTATCTGGGGTGCAGTTCCAATCATAGCGCTAGATGTTTATGAGCATTCTTATTTCATAGATACGGGCTCAGATAGGCAGGCATATATAAATTACTTTTTTGATAACCTAAACTGGGACAAGATCGAAGAAATATATCAAAAAGCGAAAGAATATACGCTGGACTAGCGATGTATGTGGATATTATATGAAGCTAGCTTGCCGTCGAGGGAAGCGGCAATTACTCGAATAGATTTAAACTAAAAAGAGCTGGATAGGCTCTTTTTAGTTTGCTTGTTTCTATTCCCAACTTGGGAGCCAGATGTGACTCTCGTAAATTGTCCTACTCATTGACAACCCGTAAGTGAGGGGACTGAAATATACAAATGAGACTACGCACAAAGCAATAACGGCTATAATTAATTTTCGGGGAGATTCATTGTCTAGCGTGTAGGCGAGAGCTAGGATCGCAAAAATTATTGCCGAAAGATAGTGATACAGAAACATAACTCTACCGATGAATATAAATGGAAGAAAATTGATCGCAAAGGCACCGATGAGGAGTAACTCTTTTTTCCTATCTCTTACTATTGTCTTTGAGTTGGTGATCGCGTGTTGTGCGGTTCGAAGTATTAATGCCAGCATTGTCATGGTTGATAGCCACCAAATGATCGGATTGCCCATGAAATATATCCTGGCTTCACTAGATACCCAGTAATATATGGGCCGAATTAAGAATGGCCAGGTATACCATTTACTGCTGTACGAGTGACTAGAGGCAAGTGTCTTATTGGCTGTGTACATCCTATAATTTAACTCAGAAAACTTTCCTATCATGGTGGGCTTCTTAACCTGCGGATCATCATAACCTGCATCGCCTAGCAATGTTTTTTGGAATTCTGGGCTCATGAAGGCGTCACCATCACCCGATTTATTCAGAAGCGAGAAGTGGATAGCAAAGACTGAGAAATATATTAGGAAGGGGATGAAAAGCAGAAACACTAAATTTTTAGCCACCAATACAAAGGGCGCCTTTATACAAAGGCGCCCTTTGTATTTCTTTAGAAGCATTATTAATTCAAGGATAGCTATTATGGCCAAAAAAGTTAGCCCGGTCCACTTAATTGAGATCGCGAATGCCGCGAAGATTCCTGCCAAGAATAAATTTATCGACTTATTGTGGTTACGATATCTGAAATAGAATAGTAATGAAGAGAATCCAAACAAGAGGAGAAAAGCATCCATTAATACAAATCGAGATTGAGTGATTATTCCATTCTCAAAAACCAGAAGAAGGCCAGCCAGTAGCGCCGCTCGTCTTGAAAAGCCTATCTCTAGGGCTAGAAAGAATAGAATCAACGGTAGCAAGGCTCCAGCCAGAGACGGCAAGAATCTGAGCGCCATATATCTATTATCTTGAAATTTCTCACCAATTTGGGAAAAGCTATATTCTGGGCTGAAGCCGGCGAGCTTGCCGAAACCGGCTATAATTAATTTTCCAAGAGGTGGATGAATGTCGAAATAATATTCATGGGTGTAGTATGCCGACACAAACTTGCCGAAGTGGACTTCATCAAAAACTGTTTGGCTTGGGTGCCCAAAGAATATAAAACGAGTAGCAACGCTAAGGCTTAAGATTGTGAGAATTAGCCATTTATTGCTCATTATGATTATGATATACTAAAATACAAAGCATATAAAGTTTCGATTGAGAAGTATTAATTTATTTATATGATTCATGATTTAATTATTATCGGTGGGTCGGCGGCTGGTATTACGTCTGGTATCTATGCGGCGCGACGCGGCTTGAAGTTTAAGCTAATAGCTAAAGACCTTGGTGGCGAAGTGGCTACATCTGGGGAGATTGGCAATTGGCCGGGTATGCCCAAGACTGATGGTATAGAGCTAGCGAGATTATTTAAAGAGCATCTAGCATCTTATGGCTCTGAGATTGGAGAAGGTGTTTACGTTAAGAAAATAACTAAAGCCGATGATGGGACTTTTTCATTAGAGATAGATAGCGACCAGATTAAAGCTAAGGCAGTCATTATATCTACGGGTGTCCATCCAAGGGAGCTTAATGTCCCGGGTGAAAAAGATTTCAGAGGGAGGGGCGTCACCTATTGTACGACTTGCGACGGGCCGCTATTCGGCGGGAAGGTCGTGGCAACAATTGGAGGCGGCAATGCGGCCATGGAGTCTGGATTAATGATGTCGGATATCGCCAGTAAGGTTTATGTAATAAATAAGAACGTAAGCTTTAAGGGCGAACAGGTTCTCATAGAAAATTTAGCCAAGAGATCCAACGTTGAGATTATTTACGAAGCTTTGACCACGGAGATTGTGGGTGATAAGTTTGTTAATGGGATTAGATATAAAGACAAGAATGGAAATACTATAGATCTTGTCGTCGAGGGGGTCTTCGTTCATATTGGACAGATTCCGAACTCATCGCTTGCTCCTGATGATGTTGAGAAGGATGCTTATGGGCAGATCAAGGTCAACGCTAGATGCGAAACCAATGTGCCTGGGATATTTGCCGCTGGAGACGTCACGAATGTGGCTTATAAGCAGATTGTTATTGCTTGCGGGCAGGGCTGTATTGCAGCATTATCAGCAGTTGAGTATCTTAACCGCTTAGTAACTGAGAAATGAATCAGATTGGGGTGTGGCTTTCGAGAGGCCCTCGCAGACGCGACGGCGCCGAGAGAGAGGGTGATTTCTCAGTAGAGAAATACAACCCGTACTCGAGAAAGTCATGCTCTAATCTGATGAAGACATGATTTATATTGGAGCAGATCACAGAGGATTCGAGTTTAAGGAAAAAATTAAAACTTGGTTAACCGAGAATGAATTTGATTATGAGGACGTGGGCGCATTTGAGTTAAATCTAGATGACAGTTTTGTAGATTTCGCAGAGCTGGTTGCTGAGAAAATTGTGAATTTTGATGACCGTGGAATTATTATTTGCGGATCTGGGGTGGGAGTAGACGTTGTAGCTAACAGGCATGAGAATGTCAGATCTGGTCTAGCGATTGATGTGGACCAAATACGATCAGCTAGAGAAGATGATGATATTAACATTTTGGCCTTAGCGGCTGACCATACTCCGGAGGTGGAGATTCTTGATATTGTTTCAACTTTTTTAAACACAGACTTTTCTTCTGAAGAAAAATACCACGATCGAGTCAGTCAATTGAATACTATACATGATTGAGATCATCCCATCGATAATAGCCAAGTCGTTTGATCAGCTAGAAGGCTTTATCCGTAAATACGAGCCATTCTTTAATCGCGTGAGCATAGACATATCTGATGGAAACTTCACGCCAACCAGGACCATAAGTGGATATGAAGAAATCCCCAGAATCGAAACTGATCTCAGCTTTGATGTCCATTTGATGGTATCTATGCCTGGCGAAACGATAAAGCAGTGGCTAGAGACGAAAGTTGATAGATATTTTATTCATTTGGAGAACGGTTTGCCAACTTGTGAAAAAATGATCGGGTATATACATGAAGCCGGTAAGCAAGTTGGGGTCGTAGTTAACCCTACGACTGCAATCGATAGATTATCGGAAGTGATCGACAAAGTAGACTATGTGCAATTGATGACGGTTGATCCTGGTTTCTACGGTAATAAATTTCTAGATCAAGTGGTAGACAACATTAGGGAAGTAAAAAAAATATATCCGAATAAAACAATCGCGGTTGACGGCGGAGTTAATTTGGGCAATATAGAGAAGTTAGTCAAAGCGGGAGTCTCGATATTTATCATGGGAACTTATTTTTTAAAGAGTGAAGATATCAAAAAATCTCTAGACGATTTAAATAAATCAATAAATAATACTCTATATGCATGACGTTGTTGTCATAGGCTCAGCCACTAAAGATGTCTTTCTAGACGTGAAGAAAATAAAACCTACCAAGAGTGACGAGTTCACGACTGGTCAGGCGCTGTGTTTCGGATTTGGGTCAAAGATAGCTATCGATAGTATGATTTTCACTTCTGGTGGAGGTGGCACTAATGCCGCAACTACTTTTGCTCGCCAAGGATTTAAGACGGCCTGCGTCAGCGTGATCGGAAATGATTTCAATGGCCAGGAGCTACTGGACGAATTGAATAGGGAGAATATCGATACTGAATATTTTCAGAAACATGATGACGATCATACTGCTTATTCTGTTATTTTGGTTTCAGAAGGTGGCGAAAGGACGATATTGTCATACAAGGGTGAGGGCCAGCATTTTGATGTGGATAAAATAGATTTCAATCTTCTCGATACTAAATGGTTGTCGCTAAATAGTCTGGGTGGGCACTTCGATTTATTTAAAAAAAGTATTGATTGGGCTGTATCTAGGGGCATTAGCGTAGCGATGAATCCGGGCACCAAAGAACTGGCCCTGGGACTAGAAGTGATTAAGCCTCTGCTGAAGAACTGTAGAATCATATCCATGGATCAAGAAGAGGCCGCCAATTTAACGGGAATACCATTTAGCGACGAGAGGAAGCTATTTAATTTTATGGACGAAATCATAGATGGCATATTTATAATGACGAAAGGTCCGGGCGGAGTCTCCGTCTCTGATGGTAAGAATATATATTCTGCTGGGATTCCAGATTCTCCGGTAATTGAAAGAACTGGTGCCGGAGATGCTTTTTTCTCTGGGTTTGTGTCGGAGTATATAAGATCTAGCGACATACCTAGGGCCATACAGCTTGGCACTGCCAACGCCACGGCAGTCGTTCAGCATTACGGTGGTAAAGAGGGGATCTTGAGAATTGGTGATACGGGTAAATTCGATCTGGTTGATGTCAAAGTTGAAATAAAATAAAAATAAATGGACTCATACGACAAATTATCAAAGATTTTAAGGACGCCACCACAGGTACTATCCGACTTAGATCAGAGAATGACAGCGTTGACCGGTAAGGCCGGAATCATTGATAAAATAATTAACGAGAATGAGACCCTAGTCGAGAGAACGCTTAATGAGCTTGGGCTACACAAAGATTCTGAAGCGGAAGTGGTCTATAAGGTCTTGATGGAAAGATTAATGCACCTCGATCAGCATCTTTTTAAACTATTAGACGAGCCTGATTTATCTAAGCCAGAAGAAGCGGATGTTAAATTAACTAAGGCGGCACTCAATTTATTCACGCCACCAAAGGGCTTCTTCATAAAGAAAGAGAAGGCCGTTGAGCTATTGGACAAATTTAAGCCCGATAAATTACTCAGTTACTTCGGACACGCTACGGTGGCTCAGCTGCTGGCCAAAGAGGATTTTGCTTCCGTAGTTAGCTCATTAAGATTCACTCAAAGTACGGAGTGGATGCATAATTTCTTTGATGTGGCCTATGGCGAATTGACGCCTGAAGATTTTGAAGAGAGGGAAGTGGATATAAAAATTCTAGGCGGGGAATGGTTAAAAGTCGCAAATAGCTTCCTTGAGAAAAAATATCACAACCTTAGCCACTTAAAAGAATTTGGTATTATCTTCGTGATTCCCTTGCCAATAGACACTCCAGGAGAAACGACAAGAATGTTTACGTTGCTACTTCATTATTTACACGAGGTACCGTTTTACTCAGATCTCTTTCGTGGCTATGCTAAGGACCAAGATTTTATAAATAAATTTAAGTCTTTACTTAGGGGTGATATTTCGCCAGATCCAGTGCCTAGTACTGGCCATATAAACTGGCGTATCGTTCAAAGATATCTAGCGAAAGATAACGAGCTAGACTTTAGATTATTTGAGCCGCACGTCAATCCAGAAGCGGAGCATTGGTTCAAGGTTGGTCATGATTTAGGCGGACTTAGCGTCGAAGGCGGAGGAATGAATATGGGCTATTGGCACGGTCTTGATTTCGTGAGTTCATACTTCAAAGATGGCGCTAGCGAGCGCCTTGTGAGCTTTGAGCTCATAGATTCGGTGATGTCCTTGGTTAAAAAGGGTGAGGTCAAATACTCATATCATCAGCAAGAAGCTTTGTGGAATAAAATATTTATTGATTATATGGGCCGAGATAAGCTTAACGAATTAGTCAATAAGAATATCACTAACGGATTCATTGAACTATAGAGGAAAGTGAGCATGAGCTTTCCTAGGACACAATATGGAGAATTTAAATTATTATTTAAAACGGGCGAGGGAGAAGGGCCAAGCTATCGGCCATTTTAACTTTGTCACCGAGGATGTTCTCAAGACAATTATACTTGGAGCCAAGGAATCTGGAGCTGAAGCCGTGATGGTGGGTACATCTGAGGGGGAAGCCAATTTTATCGGCTTGAGAGAGGCTGTAGCCATGGTCGGGGCGCTTAGAATTGATCTTGAGTTCCCAGTGTTTCTGAACGCAGATCATTTTAAAAGCTTCGAAAAATGCAGAGAAGCCATGGATGCCGGATACGACTCCATAATTATGGATGGCTCTCATCTTTCTAACTCTGACAATATTGATGTAACTAAGAAAGTTGTCGATTATGCCAAATCTTTAAATATGGCCATAACGGTTGAAGGCGAGATAGGATACATGAAAGGCTCATCTCAAGTCCAAGATAAAATTGAGATAAGTCCAGCAGATTTTACCAAGCCAGAAGAGGCTAAAGACTTCGTAGAGAAAACAGGAGTAGACAGGCTAGCCATTGTTTTCGGGAATATTCATGGAATAGTGACTCAGCAAGAAGAGAGGCTCGACATTGCTCATCTAAAAAACATTATTAGCGCAATGCCGAGTGTCTTTTATGTTTTGCATGGCGCGTCTGGTCTTGATGATGACGATATCAGAGCTGCGATAGAAGCTGGTATATCAAATATTCATTTTAATACCGAATTGCGAGTGGCCTATAAGGAGGGTATAGATGACGCCATACATGCCCAGCCGGGAGAAGTGACTCCATATAAATATCTTGCCGCCGCCGACGAAGAAGTCAAAAAAGTGGTGATGGCTAAAACTAAATTATTTCTTGGCCTATAGGCCATTGATTTAGCCAGGGTTGTGTGTTATTATCTATAGGCTAATTTTTATACATATATAAATAGGAAATATGAAACACGTAAAAGACAAAATCGAATTATCAGCTCAGAAAAGAGAAGTTACTGGAGCTAAGGTCAGCCAGCTCAGAAAAGAAGGTTTGGTTCCGGGCGTTCTTTATGGCAGGGGACAGGAATCAATTTCCTTGCAGGTTCCAATCAAAGATTTCAACAGGACTCTTAAATTGGCTGGAGAATCGACCTTGGTTTATTTGACCCTCGAAGGCAAGTCCTATCCAACCATTATCAATGATGTTGTTATTGATCCAATCAAAGATACGGTTGTACATGCAGATTTTTATAAAGTTAATTTAGATGAAAAAATTAAAGCCATGGTGCCGGTTGAGTTTGAGGGGGAGTCAGCCGCTGTAAAAGATCTGGGTGGAATATTAGTCAAGAATATCAGCGAAATCGAGGTCGAAGCTTTACCTCAAGACTTACCACACGAGATTAAAATCGACATATCGAGTATGGTTAATATCGGAGATCATCTAGCCGTAGGTGATATCAAGGTGGATGCCGGTGTTAAGATAATCGCTAATATGGAAGATACGATCGCCATAGTCCAAGCTCCGAAGACTGAGGAACAACTTGAAAAAGAATTAGAACAGACAACTGTATCAGTCGAGGACGTTGAGGAAATAAAGAGAGAGAAGGCTGACGAGACCGAAGAAGGAGCAGAGGCGACGGAAGCTAAAGAATAACTATAACTAGAAACATAAAACCCCCGNNCGGGGGTTTTATGTTTCTAGTTATTCTTCTTATTATACTTCTCCCATTCGGCCAATTGGCCCGTGGTCAGAGATCTAGATTTCTCTATGGCTATGATCATGTCGTCTTTTTGAAACGTTATTCTGTCGCCGATTTGGATTTGCCTATCTTGATATAAATTGGCAAGGTAGGTTTCTATAAAAATTTTCTGACCAATTGATAATTGCTGACCAGGATTGTCTGCTAGATAGGTATCGAGTGCCTGTCTAGCTAGATGGGCTACGCCTTGACCTTTTTGAGCGGTTAATTCAATGGTTGGCTTGGAAATCGCGGCTAGCGTGGCGCCCATCTCTCTATTAGCGAATTCTGAATACTTTCGAGACATGATGTGTATACCAGATAAGACTCCAGCTATGACGAGGATGGGGATTAACGACGAATAGATATTATTCTTGGCCCAATTCTTTAGTATCCCGCCCCAGCCTGGTCTAGGCTGAAAAATTGGACTCTTCAAATCTATTTTAATATTTTGGCTATTCTCCATTTTTCTTTTTTATCTAATGACTTCAGTCTCGACTGTTGAGTCTAGGCGATCCAGGGCTTCGGTTATTTGATCCATGTAGCCATTTAATATCTTGGCTATGTTGCCCCAGCTCTTTTTTATTCTATGATCGGTTATCCTGTCTTGAGGGAAGTTGTATGTTCTTATTTTCTCGGATCTATCGCCACTGCCTATTTGTTTTCTTCGTTCTTCGGTTATATTGCCAGTAGACTCGGCGATTTTAATGGCTAATAGCTTCGTTCTTAATAGGGCCATGGCTTTCTCTCTGTTGCCGTGTTGCGTTCTTTCTTCTCGGCACGAAACGACAATACCACTTGGCTTGTGAAGCACTCTGACGGCTGATTCAACCTTGTTTACATTCTGTCCACCTGGACCACCGGCTCTAGAAAAACTGACTTCTATCTCGTCTGGTCTTATATGTAAATCTGTTTCGCTTGCTTTGGGTAAAACGGCAACTGTAGCTGTCGAGGTGTGGACTCTGCCACTCTTCTCTGTATCTGGCACTCGTTGAACTCTGTGGACGCCAGATTCATTTTTCATCTTCGTAAATACGGCTTGGCCTCTCAATTCAAAAACTACAGACTTAAATCCGCCAACTCCGGTTATGTTTTGATCGAGTAGCTCATATTTCCAGCCCTGGCTAGCCGCGTACTTTTTGTACATATTCAAAAGATCTCCGGCAAAAAGTCCGGCCTCATCTCCTCCTGCACCGGCGCGTATTTCGATGATAGCTTCGTTATTGGGATTGCCTGGCTTGGGCGTCGCTGGTTGCACGTGTTGTCTCCAGTCGTATTGTGTATCTGACATGATGATATATTTATTATAGCGCTAATAAAAAGACCCGTCATCAAGGGTTTGGAATTGTCATTTTTGTAGAACTCGCGCAGGCCCGAGGGCTTGGATCTTCCGAGGGCCGAGCGTGTAGACAGCGAGCCGCCGCAGGAGCGGCTCGACTATCGGTCGGAAAAAATGATAATTCCGAACCGTGTATGGCTATTTGGCTTTCTTCTTTTTCGGCACAGCTGATTTGTGAGTAACCTTTTCAGCTGACTTTTGGGCTGATTTCTCGAGCCTCTTTTTATATTTATCGACTCTTCCTCTGGTGTCAACGATTTTCTCGGTACCGGTATAGAATGGGTGACACTTGGAGCAAATGTTGGTTTCTATTTTTTCCATGGTCGATCCGCCGGTCCATTTGTTGCCACAGGCGCACTTAAATTCAGCGTTTGGGAAATATTTTGGATGTATCTCTTTTCTCATAATAGTTAGTAAATTAGCATACACAGTCTATTACATTATCAGCCGAAAGTCAATCTCGGAGGGAAATTAATGATTCTGAGAGTACGGGTTGTATTTTCTACTGAAAATCACCCTCTTTCTCGCGCCAGTCGCGCTCTGAGAGCCTCTCAGAATCAGCAATTTTCCTCCAGAAACGAAGAACTTGCAAATCTACCGGAATATGATATAATATATATAACTGTCATTTGTCAACTCGATACAGGAGGTGAGTGGTGAGAAAGCTGTCCGTACTTGTCGCGATGATCGTTCTTCTCGTGCCGGCGCTGGCGTCGGCGCAGAGTTACAAACCGACCTTCGGGTCGGTCACGTCTGGCCAGGATGCCCTAGCATCGGGCCTGACTGGTACCATCCAGTTCGAGAATGAGAAGGAGCGAAAGCTGGAGGTGGTGTTCCAGCAGGAACAGGCCTGGGTCCTCTGGGGACCGAAGGTCAAGGTCGGGCCGGCTGAAGTATTCGTGGCTGGATCCGTGGGCTACATGCAGGGTGCGCCTTGGGCGGGACCGCTTGTGTCCGTGGACTTGCCGATTGGCAAGGTTGGCGGCCAGAAGGTCTCCGTGAGCACTTTCCACTGGCCGTGTTTCTTTTTCGGCCAATGGGAGCCGACGGGGTGGCGCTACGACGGAAAGCCGCCCAATCCAGAGGCCATTAAGTACGGATACCTGGGATCGGTCTCGATGAGCATCGGGCCGCTGAGCTTCTCGTACGGAGCTCTCGATTTCCTCGACGATCCCTGGAATGCGATCCCCGGAGTGGCCTACAAGCAGAACGTTACCAAGACCATCTCGGTCTCAGGTAGCGTGTCCAGAAACATCAATACGAAGAGCTGGATGTTCTTGGTCGGCGCCAGTTGGCAGCGACCAGATCCAGAGAAAGAGAAGAAGTAGATTTCATTTGGCCCCGCGGCCACGGATTAGCCTCGCGCTTCCGTAGCGCGGGGCTTTTTTGTTTAAAAATTTGATGGCGGTCTTTGAAGCCAAAAAGACCGCCATCTTTCTGAAAGGAAGGGGAGTTGTCATCCTTCGCTTTATTTGATATATTGTACATTGCCTTAACGGGCCTGGTTCGCGACGACAATTATGTTGTGGCGACCATATTAATCAAGAGCGCCAAGGTCAAAGATTGTCAGTAAAAAACTAGGCAATCTTGCTCCACGTAAGCGCATAATCATCATGTCAGAAAACAACATAACTTTGTCCTACGAGGACATGCTAAAGGCTGGTATGCATTTCGGTCGCAAGAAGACAGTCTTCGATCCGAATATGGGTAGATACGTTTTTACTGTTAGAGACGGTATCTGTATAATAGATCTATTGAAGACCATGAATCAGTTGAAGTTCACAACTGAGTATCTAAAAAAGGTCGTCAAGGATGGGGGCATGATACTATTTGTGGCCCCAACCAAACAATCAACTGAATCTGTTAAAGACTTAGCTGTTTCTTTGGGCATGCCCTACGTAATGGATAGATGGCTTGGAGGAACTTTAACCAACTTTAAGATTATAAACTCGAGAGTAAAACGACTCGAAGAAATGGAGAAGCAAGTCGTGTCTGAGATGTTCGAAAAGCTTACCAAGAAAGAAAGGTTACTCTTTAATCGAGAGTTAGCTAAGATGAAGGTAAAATTTGAAGGGCTAAAGAAGCTTACGAGGATGCCAGATGTAGTTTTTGTGGCTTCCCTCAAGGAAAGCTCATTGCCTATCGCTGAAGCCAAGAAAATGAGTGTGAAAATAGTCGGTATAACCAATACCGATTCTGACCCAGATTCCGTAGATTATGTGATACCGGCCAATGACAGATCGAAGAAGTCGGTAGACATGATCATAAGCGCAATAAAAAAAGAACTAAAAAATGAGTAATATCGACGTAAATAAGGTAAAAGAATTAAGAGAGTCGACGGGCCTATCTTTTGGCGAGATTAAAAAGGCCTTGGAGGAATCTGGTGGCGATGAGGCCAAAACCATGGAGATACTAAAGAATCTTGGCTCAAAGATGGCCGATAAGAAATCTGATCGAGAACTCAAGTCTGGGATAGTCGAGGCATACATTCATGGCTTCAACAAAGGAGCGATGATTGAGTTATTGTGCGAAAGCGATTTTGTAGCTAGGAATGCAGGCTTTAAAGAGCTGGCCCACGATATCGCTATGCAAGTGGCCGCCACAAAGCCGGCTAATGTGGAAGAATTAATGGAGCAGGAGTTTATAAAAGATCCGGCAATGAAGATAAGAGATTTAGTTAATTCAAATATTGCGAAAATAGGAGAAAATATCCAAGTTGGCAGGTTTGAAGTGTTTGAGATTTAATCCAAGCCCATGTTCATTATAATCCCACTATCTTTGGCTCTAGTCGCTATCATTGGGATAGCGATCGTAGTTTGGCGTAAAATGACTTATCTAAAAAAATTGACAGCCGAGCATCAAGATATCGGTGGCAGTTTATTTTATCTCTATTTTCCGGAAATAGTTAATGGTGCCAAAAGTATTAATTGGGCGGAGTATAAAGAAGTGTGGCTGATAGAAGCTGAGAAGTTTCTCAGAAAGTTAAGAGTTATATCTATGAGAATTGATCGGGCAATGGACACAACAATAAAAAAGATCAGAGATATATACGTAGATAACGAAGATGCAGGGGTCGTAGTGGAGACTAATGCTTCTACTTCTGAAGGTAGAAAGGAGAAGATTGAAGATCAAAGGCTAGAGCCGATTGACGTAATGGATCTAATGAGAAAAGAAGAGCAGGATTTCATAGTTGAAATAGCCAAAAATCCGAAAGAGGCGAGTAATTACAAATTATTGGCTGGATTATATGAAAGAATGGGCAATATGGAGGATGCGGTAGAATCATACAAGACTGCAGCCGAGCTAGATCCAGATGACGATGTAACTAGAATAAAGCTGGCTAAGTTGCTAGAGAGAGCAGATGAGATCAAGAAGAAGCATGACGAATCTACGGAAGATGAGTCGGCCGAGAAATAAATAGTGCCGGCATAGCTCAGTGGTAGAGCAACGCTTTTGTAAAGCGAAGGTCGGGGGTTCAAATCCCTCTGCCGGCTCCAGGATGTTGGTAAGTGAGGAGCAAATTTATTTGCTCCGGTAAGATTTGAACGCCGGAGCGATGTCTTGTGAGCAGTGGGCGAGCGAGACCGCGAGGCGGTGGCTAGTCCGAAATAAGCGGAAGCGATTGAGAGGCGAAGCCAAATCCCTCTGCCGGCTCCAGAAGATTAGCGAGGAGAGGGTTTTTGAAAAAAAACGGGGGTGTGGTGGAGTGGTCAATCACAACAGACTGTAAATCTGTCGGCCTTAGGCCTACGTAGGTTCGAATCCTACCGCCCCCACAGTAGTGATAATTGTTATCTCTGCCGTTGTAGCTCAGTTGGTAGAGCAACTCCATGGTAAGGAGTAGGTCCGCGGTTCAAATCCGCGCAACGGCTCATTATTAATTTAAAATAAAAAAATATGTCGCAAGATAATCTAATTAGATTGAAGTGTACGGTTTGTAAGCGAGCAAACTATTATGCCAATCGAAACAAGAAAAAAGTCGAGAGAAAGTTAGAGTACAAGAAATTCTGCAAATGGTGTAAGAAAAGTACTCCTCACAAAGAAGCTAAAATGACCGGATAAATCTATCCGGTTTTGGTGGGGGCATAGGCTAACGGTAAACTGCTTCTCTCCAAAAGAAGATTTCGAGGTTCGAGTCCTCGTGCCCCCGCATAAACTGAGTAAGCTACTAGTCCGATACAAAAAACCATGACGTCAATATGGTTTTTTTGTTTTGCTTTGTTACCATGAGCTCAGAACGTTCACAACTTGGAGGATATATGAGTAAATTCTTCGCTACTTGGGATCCGCAAAGGATCTCAGACTTTGAGGCAAAGCTTTCTGATAAAGATAAGCCAGTCTTCGAGACGGCCAGAGAATTTGGTGTAGGCATAAAGCAGGCTTGGAATTTTATTACCAATAGAGATATTAAACGTGTGAGGCAGGACGAGAGAAGTGACAAATCGAAGCCTTACGATGTCCGTCTCGTAGATCTAATAGCTTCTGGAGAGTTGGCTAGGAAGGGGATATCGAAAATCCTGGATATTCTTAAGTCAGAGATGCCGGATAAGCTTAAGGGCTTGACTCAGGCACAGCTCAAGAAGCGAGCTAAAGAGCTTATCTGGACTGATAATCTAGTAGTTCTCTTGACTAGCTCAATTCGAGATGGTCTGACTCCGGAAAAATTTGCAGAGTACAATCCCAATATTCCGATATCTTTCGTCAGAGAAAGGGCTAAGCTAATATCGGGCGTTACTATCAGTAAGCACCCGGTTATGTTTGTGCCTGGAATGGGTAGATTGGATATTAGGGGGATGTCTGCAAAAGATGAAGCGTACGAACTTCCAGCGACGAGTATTAACAATCCGTTTGAAATATCTGTAGCCGATGGCATCGAAAGTCCGTCCATCTCCATATTGAATGGTGCGAACCTAGGCATTGCCTATAGCCGAGTCATAAAAGACAACGTTCCGAGGCGCGCTCTGGCCGACGCCAGAAAAAATGGAGATGTGGCCGTTATCTTGGTGAATACAATCGACGTATCAACGACTAAGGCCTCAGCTGGGCCGAACTTTATTAGGAGGGCCGTTATCTCTGGTATTAATACTAGTTTGGCAGTTTTGGATCCATCTTATCGGCCGCAAGCCAAGGATATCATCCAAAGCATGCCGCGTGATTCAGTGGTCTACGAAACGATTGCTGAAATATACGCAAATGTTATGGACGGTTGGGTGAAGGTGTCGCATCGACCAAACGGTGAACCGGAGTTTGATGGCCCAGTTTTTGTAGTATTGGGCAAAAAAGAAGCAGATCTAATTGATAGCGCCGCTTATCAGGAAATCAGATATCTTACCCTTGTAAAGCAAGATAAGATAATGGCTGAGAAGAAAATTGCCGAGAGAGCTTTCATAAGCGAGAAACGCAAGGCTAAGCCAAGCGTCAAGACGCTTAAGGCTCTGGCCAAAAAGATTGCTGAGCTACGAAGAGAATATCAGAGAACAATTGTCACCAATGTTCGGCCCGAAGATAGGAACAGGTTTGCCAAGATAATCACTGCGATGGTGGTGAAGAAGTTCGAAGAATCTATTCCCAATTGTAAGGTAATAGGAAAAAACAATACGTTTATCAAGTTCCGAAATCAGGTAATTGAAATTGTGGTTCCCGGCCATGGTCGGGTAACTGACATGCTTCTTTCGAGCTTCGTTGGTGCCCACGGACCGAAGCTTTTGAGAAAGCAGTTGGCGCCAACATCGGTCGTGTGCCATCCCTATGCTACCAATTATCGATTTACGGCTAGGCAAGTTTCTGGACGCACTAATAGCAATACTGTTCAAATGATGGTTGCTCCAATCGCAGTTGACGACGATTTCTTGCGTGGAAGATTGCGCAACACTGTTTCGAGTGCTCACCCGATTCAGAATGCAATTTTTGATCCACAGTTTAAATCTGGCGTACTCAGACTTAGATTGATAAATGGCCTAATTGATCCAGACGTTACTTCTGTCGGAGCCCTTGATCCAGATATCAAGCTGGCTAAAGGCAGTGCTCCCGCCATAAACAAGATCCCGTATCTAAATACGAGATACATATGGGTTGAGACTGCGACCGATCCTCACTGGGGATCGCGTTCTAAGGTCTATCTGTGGGACAATGACCGCAAGATTCATCTTGGCGTAGCTGAAGCTGCAGCCAATATGATGCGCGAAGCCGGACTGTTCAACGGCAGGATGCCCATACACATGTTAACGGTTAATGACGATTTCACTCAAGGCAATCACTACGAGACTCAATTCCAGCCAGACCCACACGAGCAAGACTATCTGATGATTCACAAAAAATGGGAAAAGGCCTTGGCTGATGCCAGAGCGAGAGCAGATATTAAGGAAGTGCTCAAGATAATGGAAGAGATGCAGAAGTTCACTCTAAGTCAGTACCAAATTAGGGGTATCGATTATCCTGAGAATCAGATCTTGGCAGTATTCAAGAGGCAGATAGAGCCGAATATCGATTTCTATGATGCCTTGCTTCGAAGAGCAAAAAATTCGGGCATTCTCGTAAAGGGCGTTAGTCAATTCCAAGATGATATCACTTACGATTCGCGTGATGTGGCCATAATCAACTTTGGAACGGGCAATCACTTCGCTCGAACCGTAGAGAAGAGACTCACCGAAGGCTTCATATTCGCTGATAAGCTTCGTACGATGCTTCTCCAGAACAGTTTCTGGATGACTAATCACGAGTTTGTCGAAAGATACGTAAGATCGCCGCTATATAGTAACGAATACTTTGCTTGGGGAACTGTGCAGGCTCCTGGCAATGGATATGAATATGGTTTGGCCTTTAGTTCGACTCCGCCGCGCATGGGAAGCTGGAATGATCCTCTCCTGGGTGCGGTTAGAAACGACAAGCAGAGGGGTGACTACTCTAATATTGCTACCGGTAGAGTCACGCTTAAGATTTACGGTGATAAGCACTTCCTTGCCCAGGTTAATACTGCTGATACCATATACCACATGGGTGGTGCGGGTACTCACACTGACCAATACGGCGAGAATGGTTTCGCCCCTAATAACGCTGGAGTATCGTTCGTCGGTTTACCGGCTTTTGGTCCAGATAAAGGACCCATATTGACGAGGACGATCAGGCTGGATCATCTCAATAAGTATTATGGAGAAGTACGTAAATTCGATTGGGATTCGTTCCTCCCGAATCCAGTATAAGTTATAGTCCCCATTATGGGGACTTTTTGTTTACTCTATTGGGTGGGCTTCTATGGTAGGATTGACTCCGTTTAACAATTTCTGTAGTTTTATAGCGGTTATTTGAAAAAGAGGATTGTATGGAACAGAAACGAGTATTGGGTCTTTTGGGTCTAGCCTCTGTAGCGGGTGCTTATATGTATGGCGCATCGCTCGAAGTAATTATTTTTATTGCGGCGATGGCTTTCTTCCAAAACGTTGCCTATGGTCTACAGTCTCGGGCTAGGATGAGGGACAGCAATCTATATCACATCATCGCGATGTTCCTGGCTAGTGGCGTATTCTTCGCGACCTTCAGATATCTAACAATCAATAATCTGCCACTCGTCCTTCTACCGGCGTATCTTGTTGGCACTTGCTACGGAACTCTTAAGGGTAATAATTTATCTCAATACATTGAGAATAAAATTGGAGCTAAGGTTGGTAGTATCGCCGACAAAGGTTCTAGTCAGCTAGTCAGATTTTGGCCATCTCTAATTTTTCTAGTCTTACTAATTATTGGTCAGTCTCTGGTAGGGGATTACAGCCTGAAGATCGTTTTGATAATTGCGGGACTATCACTAATTGATAGCTTAGGATTCTCAATCACCACCATCACCCGCAACGCAAACAATTATACTATACACTACGTTGCAACTTTCATTCAGGTCTTGGTGAAGTTCATCAGCCTGAAAATATTAGTCGAGCAACAGATGACGTGGTACCTGTTATTGCCACAGATGGGTGGGGGAGCGATCGGCAGTATAGTCGGCGCTGAGATGGCTAAAGGCATCGTAAAGAAGTTTGGTGCTTCGTTTGATGGGCACCTCAATAAGGCGGGAAAAATATATATTGCTCTTCCCGAAATTCTTTTCACGACATTATTCATTCTTCCTCAATTCTATTTCTTTGGATTCGAAACTATCGCCCCAGTAGCGGTACTACTGTTTGCGGCTACTGCCCAAAGCATATCGTTCACTAACGTGAGTCGTGCTAGACAAAGAAAGAATGAAAATTATTTGCTCTGGGCATCTATATTCTCCAACGGTGTGTGGTACCTAACGGCCCACTTGTTGGTGGTAAAAGTTTTGCCGATGTATATGCTTATTCCGTATACGATGGGTACTCTGTACGGTGGGATGATCGGACAGTTTGTTTCCATGCAAATCGAAAGAATGTTCAAAATTAAAACTGAATAAAAAACAACGCCGAGCTAACGCTCGGTTTTTAATTAATGATACTGAGGAAGCTGCATTGATAATTAAGCGATTAAAAAACAAAACTGCCCTAGGGCAG